>JALSNL010000435.1 GCA_026987055.1 Melioribacteraceae bacterium
CCGATCTGCTAAAAATATAATCAACATTTTTTACCATTTCTTTGGTATCGAATATTTGATTTATTTCATCTACGGTTAAATATTTTTTTACATCATCGGCATTTAATAATTCGTCTTTTAAGTTTTTGGATTTATCTTGCCATACTTTCATTGCCGGTGTTTGCACCATTTTGTAAGCATCTTCGCGCGTGGCTCCTTTTTCTACAAGTTTAAGCAAAACCTTTTGAGAAAATACCAAGCCTCTTGTTTTGTTCAAATTTTCCAAAGCGTTTTCTGGATAGATTAAAAGATTATCTAATAATTTAATCATAAGGTTCAGCATGTAATTTAATATAATTGTACTATCGGGTACAATAACGCGTTCAACGGAAGAATGGGAAATATCGCGTTCGTGCCAAAGAGCAACATTTTCCAAAGCTGCTGTGGCGTTGCCTCTTAGCAGTCTTGCCAAACCGGTAACTCTTTCGGAAACAATAGGATTTCGTTTGTGCGGCATTGCCGAGGAACCTTTTTGTCCTTTGGAAAAATATTCTTCCGCTTCCAAAACTTCCGTTCTTTGCAGATGTCTTATTTCAACAGCAATTTTTTCAAGTGAAGCTCCAATTATTGCAAGAGTTGTAATATATTCTGCATGTCTGTCTCTTTGTATTACTTGTGTAGAAACGGATGCCGGTTTCAAATTCATTTTTTTGCAAACATATTCTTCCACTTTGGGAGAAAGATGATCGAACGTGCCGACCGCACCGGAAATTTGTCCTACACTTATAGTATCAATTGCTTTTCCCAAGCGTTCAATATTTCTTTTTGCTTCTTCAAACCACAATGCAAATTTTAATCCTATTGTTGTCGGCTCGGCATGTATTCCATGACTTCTTCCGACACAAATAGTTTTTTTATGTTCAAGTGCTCTTTTTTTTAGAACGGCTTTTAGCTTTGTTAAATCGCTTAATAAAATTTCTCCGGCAGCCTTCATCTGATAGGAAAGTGTTGTATCCAAAATATCCGAAGAAGTCATTCCGTAATGAATATGGCGTGATTCAGGTCCGACATATTCCGCCACATTAGTAAGAAAAGCAATTACATCGTGTTTGGTTTCTTCTTCAATTTCAAGAATTCTTTTTACGTCAAAGTCAGCTTTTGCTTTAATAATTTCAACGTCTTCTTTCGGAATCTCACCCAGTTCGGCTCTGGCTTCGCAAGCAAGAATTTCTATTTTTAACCAGGTTGAAAAACGAAATTCATCTTCCCAAATTTTTCCCATTCCGGGAAGTGTATATCTTTGTATCATGGTTTCGGTTCCAGTTTTAAGTTTACTTCAATATTTTTTTTATCACGAATTACTTTAAGCTTTAATACATCATTTGTTCTTGCTTGGTTTAGTATATATACCAAAGTACTTTCATCATTTATTTTAATATTATCCGCTTGTAGAATGATATCACCGGTTAGCAATCCGGCTTTATCGGCAGGTGAATTTGCTACAACATTTGTTATAATTACGCCAAGTGTATTTGGTAAGTTATAATATTTTGCAATTCCTCTATCAATAGAGTGAATGCTTAAACCCGTCCAAAAATCTCTATCGATTTTTCCTTTGGTTTTAAGTTCTTTTATTATTTTTTTTATTGTATTTATAGGAATGGCAAACCCAACGCCAACACTTCCGCCGCCTTCGTTATAAATAATAGTATTCATTCCAATCATTTCGCCAAGACTATTTACAAGTGGTCCGCCGCTGTTGCCGCTGTTAATGGATGCATCGGTTTGAATCATATTAAGATAATATCTTTCTCCTATTACACCCAAGTTCATTCCTAAAGCGCTAATAACTCCAACGGTAACGGTAGGTTTATCATTTATTTCAAAAAGTCCAAAAGGATTTCCCAAAGCAATAGCCCATTCGCCTATTAAAATATCGTCCGAATCACCAAATTTTATATAAGGTAAATTTGTTTCGTTAATTTTTAGCAAGCTGATATCCGAAGATAAATCCGTTCCGATAAGTTTTGCATCGTAATGCTTTCCGTTCGTCATAGTTACAATTATTTTGGAAGCATTTCCCGCAACGTGGTCATTTGTAAGAATGTAACCATCTGGAGAAATTATTGCTCCGGAGCCTAATCCTTTTATTTCTCTTTGATAGATTCTATCTCTAAAAAATTGACGCCAAAAAGGATCGGCACTCATCGGGTCTCTGTAATATCTAATTTCGGTAACATTAATTCCAACGATAGCCGGACTAACTTTTTTTACTGTTTCCGTTATTATGTTATGACGGCTTTTTGTAATCGCATTATTTGCATCGGTTCTAAGGTTTATTGGTATAATTGAACTTTTTTGGGAGTCAGTACTAACTTGTTCATTCCCTTGTGTATCCGGAACAGTGCTTTTATTTTGATAATAATAGTAAGCAAAAATTACCGAAACAATTAAAAATGTTATAAAAGATGATAAGAAGATGTATTTTAATTTTTTCATCTCATTAAATTCCTATTTTATGTTTATAATAGTCTTTTATCGGTTGCCAGTGTTTGATTAAAACAATAATCATAGTTAAAGAAATTGTAAAACTTAAAAGCAAATTTGTTTCCGCTTTTGGAAAAGAATATTTATTTACAAATTCCGGTATTGCAAAGGAAACAATAATAATTAACAAAGTAGCAAAAACATTTGCAAAGTGAATATCCTTTTTTAGGTATTTAAGTATTAGCCAAAAAGCTATCCATAAAAATAAAACAATTGGAAAGAAAATTGAAGAGGCTCCTGCTGCAGTTGCCAAACCTCTGCCTCCTTTAAATTTTAACCACGGCGAAAAACAATGCCCAAGTACAACAAAGAAAAATGCAAAGCTTAATATGAAAAAATTGTTTCCCAAAAATATTTTAACTAATAGGATACTCAACAATCCTTTAAGAAAATCGATAAGTAAAACTGAGAAACCAATATACTTTGATCTTGATATTTCATACGAATTAAGCGTTCCAACATTTCCGGAGCCTTCTTTAGTTATATCCAGATTTCTGTATTTTTTTATTAATAGATAAGCTGTTGGAATAGAACCAAACAAAAAACCTATTAAAGAACTAAAAAAATAATTCATAGTTATAGATAAAGTTGTAATTTTAAGTTAAAAATACAATTTTCAACTTTGTTATTATTGTTTAAACTTTTATTTTATCTTTATAAATATAGTTAAAAAGTTAATAGCTAATAATGATAAATTTTTATGGTTTGAATTTAGAAATATTTTAAGAGATAAAAATATTTTTGTAAAAAAGGAGATTTACTTAATGATAAATTTTATAGGCAATTTTAGTGTTGTTCCTTCATTACCCGAAAAATTAGAACCGCTTAGAGAAATAGCATACAATCTTTATTGGACGTGGAATAAAGATGCACATGAATTATTCAGAAGATTAGATAAAGACCTTTGGGAAAGTACAAATCATAATCCTGTTATGGTCCTTGGTAAAATTAGTCAAGATACTTTGGCAGAAGTAGCTGAAGATCACGGCTTTATTTCACACATGAATCGTGTATTTTTGCAACTGAATATTTATTTGGAAGATGCAACTTGGTATCAAAAAAAATACGGCGAAGCTAAAGTTCCGTATATAGCATACTTTTCAGCGGAGTTTGGTTTAACAGAATGCTTACAAATATATTCCGGCGGACTTGGTGTTTTAGCGGGAGATCATTTAAAATCAGCCAGTGATTTGGGACTTCCGTTAGTTGGTATCGGTTTGTGTTATAAAGAAGGATATTTCCAACAATACTTAACATCAGACGGTTGGCAGCAAGAAAAATATCAGACACAAGATTTCTTAAATTTACCAATGACATTAGTTCAAAACGATGATGAAACACCATTAAAAATTGCTTTGGATTTCCCTGGACGACAAATTTATTTTCAAGTTTGGAAAATTCAAGTTGGTAGAATACCGCTCTATCTTTTAGATACTGATATTGCTGAAAACAGTGAAGATGACCAAAACATTACAAGAGCTTTGTATGGCGGTGGAAAAGAAAGACGCATTCAACAAGAAATTTTATTGGGTATTGGTGGAATTAGAACATTGCAAGCATTAGAAATTAATCCTCTTGTCTGCCACATGAATGAAGGACATTCTGCATTTTTGGCTTTAGAACGAATAAGAGTTTTAATGCAAAAAGGCTTAACTTTTGAACAAGCAAAAGATATAGGAATTTTTTCCAATATTTTTACTACGCATACCCCCGTTCCAGCCGGTATAGATGTTTTTGGTAATGATTTAGTCGAAAAATATTTCGGTAAATATTATCGTGAAGAACTGAAAATAAGTGATAAAGAATTTTATTATTTAGCTACACTAGATAAAAATAAACCGCCGGCTAATTTTAATATGGCACACCTTGCTATGAATATGGCAGGATATGTTAATGGCGTTAGTAAACTTCATGGTGTGGTCTCCAGAAAAATGTGGATGGATGGTTTTCCTAAAATTCCTTTTGATGAAATTCCTATAGAATATATTACCAATGGTGTTCATACAAGATCTCATCTTTCTTCGGAAATGTATGAACTGTTATCAAGATACATAGGAAAAGATTTTGCCTCCGGTAGTGCCGAACCGGATGTTTGGAATGATGTTGATGATATTCCTGATGAAGAATTATGGAATACTCATGAAAGAAGAAGGGAAAGATTAATTTCCTTTGCCAGAAAGAGATTGAAGAAACAGTTAATTGCCAGAGGAGCATCTTCTTCTGAAATTGCTTTTGCTAAAGAAGTATTGAATCCTTCTGCTTTAACAATTGGTTTTGCACGTAGATTTGCTACTTATAAAAGAGCTAATTTAATTTTAAGGGATATAGAGCGGTTAAGAAAAATTGTTAATAGTACAGACAAACCTGTACAATTTATTATTGCCGGCAAAGCACATCCTCAAGATGAAGAAGGGAAAAAATTAATTCAAGAAATAGTAGCTGTATCCAAACAAAATGATTTTAGAAAACGTATAGTCTTTTTGGAAAATTATGATATGAACATAGCAAGATATATGGTTGAAGGATGCGATGTTTGGTTAAATAATCCAAGAAGACCATTGGAAGCAAGTGGTACCTCCGGAATGAAAATTATTGCAAATGGCGGACTTAATTTTAGCATTTTAGACGGCTGGTGGGATGAAGCGTATCAAATTGATTACGGTTGGAAAATAGGGAATGGTGAAGAATATGAAGATACGGAATATCAAGACCAAGTTGAAAGCAGACTTATTTATGAAACATTAGAAAATGAAATTGTTAAAACATTTTACGATAGAGGAGAAGATCAATTACCAAGAAGATGGATTTATATGATGAAAGAATCAATGAAAAATCTTGGTTCTGTCTTTAATACAAATAGAATGGTTTCTCAATACACCAATAAATACTATATGAAAGCTTTGGAAAGAAGAAAGTTTATTATGGAAAATAATTGGGAAGAAGGTAAAAATTATACCGATTGGAAAACAAATATTTATAAAAATTGGGATAGCATTAAGTTTATAAGTATTTCCGAAGAAAATGAAAAAAATGAAATGCAAATAAATGATACTTATAAAATTATAACGGAAATAGATTTAGGAAAACTAACTCCGGAAGATGTAGAAGTACAAATATATTATGGCAAAGTTGATGATAAATATGATACCAAAGCAAATAATTTTGCTGTAATGAATTACCTAAAGACCAATGAGGATGTTAATATTCACATGTTCCAAGGAGAAATTAAATGTACTGCAACAGGTAATTTTGGTTATACTTTAAGAATATTACCCAAGCACAAATTGCTGCATAATCCTTTTGAATTAAACTTAGTACATTGGGCATAAAGTAATAGAAAATGGTTTACCATTAGGATTTTGTCTTTTTTTCTTGATTTTTGAAATTATTTCTGCTTTTTAAAGAGATACATATATTTAAAATAGACTTAAATTAGTTAATTTTAATAACTAAAAATATTTATCAAAAAAACATGAGGAAAGTTTGATGGATTTATTAGAAAAAGTTAAAAACAAATCAGCCAAGGTCGGTATTATCGGTTTAGGATATGTTGGATTACCTTTGGGATTAGAATTTGCACTAAACGGTTTTGATGTAATAGGTTTTGACGTTGATGAAAGAAAAATACCATTATTGAAGAAAGGGAAAAGTTATATTAAACACATTTCCGAAGACAAAATAAAAAAGGCAGTTAAAAGCGGAAAGTTTACTGCAACCACCGATTTCAGCAAATTACCGGAAGTGGATGCAATAATTATTTGTGTTCCAACACCATTAAATGAGCACAGAGAACCGGATATGTCTTATGTAGTGGACACTGCAAAGAATATTGCAAAGTATTTAAGAAAAGGACAATTAGTTACATTAGAATCTACTACATACCCTGGCACTACAGAAGAAATTTTACAACCGCTTTTTGAAAATGCCCCGATTGAACAAGG
>JALSNL010000436.1 GCA_026987055.1 Melioribacteraceae bacterium
AGAAACATATAAAAGAAAAAAATAATTACACTCAATTTGTCGATCCTTTTATCGGAACCGGAGGTCACGGACATACATTCCCCGGAGCAATGGTGCCTTTTGGGATGGTTCAACTTAGTCCGGATACACGTATGGAAAATTGGGACGGTTCTTCAGGTTATCATTATTCCGATAAAACAATTATGGGGTTTAGCCATACACATTTAAGTGGAACCGGAGCACCCGAATTTTGTGATATACTTTTTATGCCGACCAAAGGTAAGGTTAATATTTTAGTAGGGGATGAAAACAACAGTAAAACCGGATATCGTTCATCATTTAGTCATAACAATGAATTTGCATCTCCCGGATATTACAAAGTTTTACTTGATGATTACAACATTACCGCTGAGCTAACTGCTACAACCCGCACAGGTTTTCATCGTTATACTTTCCCAAAGTCAAATAAGTCTCATATTATAATTGACTTAAAAAATCGTGATAGAGTTTTAGATTCCCAAATAAATATTATTAATAGTACGGAAATATCGGGGTTTCGTCGTTCCATGCGTTGGGCAGAAGATCAGCATGTTTATTTTTATGCAAAGTTTTCAAAACCCTTTAAAAGTTTTGGTATTGCAGTTAACGATTCAATTTATAAAAATATTAGAAGTGCAAATGGAAAAAATATTAAGGCATTTGTAAATTTTTCTACCAATGAAAACGAAAAGATTCTTGTAAAGGTAGGTATTTCAACTGTTAGCATTGAAGGAGCAAAGAAAAATCTGGAATCGGAAAATAGTAATTGGAATTTTAACGAAATAAAAAACAAAGCTAAAGCTCTATGGCAAGATCATTTATCTTTAATTGATATTGAAGGCGGAACAAAGAAACAACGCAGAATATTTTATACGGCATTATATCATTCCGCAATGGCGCCAATTATTCTAAATGATGTTGATGGAAAATATAGAGGTGTTGATCACAAAGTTCATACCGCAAAAAATTTTAATAGATATTCGGTTTTCTCTTTGTGGGATGTTTTCCGTGCGGAAATGCCGCTTTATACAATTATAGAGCCCAAAAGAATGAATGATTATATAAAAACATTTTTGGAAATTTATAAAAACGGAGGTCGTCTTCCTCATTGGGAAATTTGGGGTGAATATTCCGGCTCTATGATTGGGCATCATTCGCTTCCTGTTATTTTGGATGCTTACAAAAAAGGGATTAGAAATTATGATGTTAAACTAGCTTACAAAGCTATGCTAAATCAGGTTAACCATGATGGTTTTTATCCCAAATTAGGATACATTCCTGCTGATATCAACGGCAGCGGTTCGGTATCAAAAGTTATGGAATATGCTTATAACGACTGGTGTCTTGCTGAAATGGCAAAAGCAATGAACGATGAAAAAAACTATTTAATTTACCAACAACGTGCACAATTTTATAAAAATTTGTTCGATAAAAACACCGGTTTTATGCGTCCTAAGAATTTAGATAGAACGTGGGTAACACCTTTTGATCCTGCCGAAGGTTCTCAATATTTTGTTGAAGGGAATTCATTCCAATATAGTTTGTTTGCTCCGCAAGATATAAACGGTTTGATAGATTTGATTGGTGGTGATAGAAAATTTGAAAAATGGCTGGATAGATTATTTACGTATAAATCCAAATACGATTCAACAGTTATTGATGCGTCCGGTTTAATTGGGCAGTATGCACACGGAAATGAACCGAGTCATCACATGGCTTATTTATATAATTATGTTGGAGCTGCTCCCAAGACACAAAAAATTGTTAGAGAAATATTGGAAACAATGTACGATGATAAACCTGATGGTATTGCCGGGAATGAAGATTGTGGTCAAATGTCTGCTTGGTATATTTTAAGCTCAATGGGTTTTTATCCGGTAACATCGGGGTCACCAACTTACAATATTGGTTCTCCTATTTTTGATAAGGTAACAATCAATCTGGAAAACGGAAATAAATTTATTATTGAAACAAAAAATAATTCGGAGGGAAATTATTATATTCAGTCGGCAACGTTAAATGGAGAGCAATATACTAAATCATGGTTCAAACATAGTGATATTAAAAATGGAAGTCATTTTGTTTTTACAATGGGAGCAAAACCAAATTACAATTGGGGAACGTCTGTAAAAGATAGACCTTCAACAGGAAGATTTTCCCAAACGGTTGCCATGCCTTATAAAAAAAATGTAGATAACACATTTATTAAAAGCACAAAAGCAGAACTTAAATGTGAAACCGGAGGAGCAAAAATATTTTTTACTTTAGACGGAACCGAACCAACCGATAAATCTACTCTTTACCGGAAACCTTTCGATATAAAGAAAACAACAACTTTAAAATTTATTGCATATAAAAAAGGATTGCTGCCAAGTTTGGTTGTTACGGAAAAACTTAAAAAAATTAAATTTGAAAATTATAAAAATTATGAAAAACTAAGTTTGGAGCGTGGGTTGAATTATAAGTATTATGAAGCCAATGTTATGTTTGTAAAAGAACTAAATCAATTTGAACCAAAGGAAAAAGGAGTTATTTCAAACTTTAACATTAACAATAGAAAAAGAGATAAATATTTTGGATATGAATATAACGGATTTATTAAAATTTTTAAGGAAGGTAAATATACTTTCTATAATAAAACAAATGACGGAAGTATTTTATATATAGACGAAGAAGAATTTATAAATATGGATGGCGGACATCCGGCTTTTGAAAAATCAAAAACCGTTGCCCTAAAAAAAGGGGTTTACAAAATTTCTCAAAAGTATTTTCAAATGGGTGGGGGATTTATAAATAAAGTTAGTTGGAAAGGTCCTGGTTTTTCTAAACAAGAAATACCGGAAAACGTTTTATATCATCAAAAAAATAATTAAATATTTTAACCTTATGGAGTAATTATGGAAACACCGGAACGGCAAGGTAATAATCTAAAAGTAGCTTTTGCATTAATGACATCATTGTTTTTTATGTGGGGAGCAATTGTTTCACTTAATGATATTTTAATTCCGCATTTTAAAAAATTATTCGATATGAATTATACCGAAACCATGCTAATTCAGTTTAGCTTTTTCGGAGCATATTTTTTAATGTCAATTCCTGCAAGCATGGTAATTGGTAAAATCGGATATAAAAAGGGAATTGTTGCCGGACTAGCAATTGTCGGGATTGGTTGTTTAATCTTTTTACCCGCATCATGGTTAATTTCCTATCCTATTTTTCTTTTCGGACTTTTTACAATGGCAACAGGAAATGTTTTTCTTCAAGTTGTTGCAAATCCTTATGTCTCAATTTTAGGTGCTCCCGAAACTGCTTCAAGCAGATTAAATTTAGCCCAAGGAATTAATTCTTTAGCTACTACAATTGCTCCGTTAATTGGAGCATATTTGATACTGGGTAATTACAATTCTCCTGCAGAAGAAGCTGCTGCCGTACAAACTCCGTATATCGGATTAGCATTGTTTGCATTTTTGGTTGCAGGTGTCTTTTCTTTTGTAAAACTTCCTGAAGTTATAAAAGAAAAAGGTAAAAAAGTTAAAGGCAATGTTCTTAAGTTCAGACAAGTTCGCCTCGGTGTAATTGCACTTACTCTTTATGTTGGTGCAGAAGTTGCAATTGGTAGTTTTATTGTTAATTTTTTAGGTGAACCTTATATTGCCGGACTTGATGTAAAAACTGCAGCATCATACATCCCGTTTTATTGGGGCGGACTAATGGTCGGACGTTTTATCGGCGCAGCAATCCTTCAAAAAATATCGGCTCCAAAAGTATTATTTATTTCTGCTATGGTTGCTTTTATTTTGGTTTTAATTACAATTGTTTTTAATGGCTATATTTCAATGTGGGCAATGTTGGCAGTTGGTTTATTTAATTCAATTATGTGGTCTAATATTTTTGCAATGTCAATTGATGGTTTGGGAAAATATACAACCAAAGCATCCGGTATTTTAGTTATGGCACCGGTTGGCGGAGCAATTTTCCCGCTGCTGCAAGGTGTTTTGGCTGATATTCCTTCTATCGGTTTGCATTTGTCTTATATACTTCCGCTTCTTTGTTATGTCTTTATTATTTTCTATGCAGTCAACGGTTATAAACCCAAAGAAGGGGAACTTCAACTAATTGAGCAACAATAAAATTGAGTGAAAATATTATGAAAACGGATATAAAAAGATTAAAAGAAGTATTAAAAAAAATTAAAGAAACAAAAATTGGTATTTACGGAGATTTTTGTCTTGATGCTTATTGGGTTTTAGACCCACGCGGTTCCGAGATTTCCCTGGAAACCGGATTGCCTGCTAAAGCTGTTGCCGAACAATATTATTCGTTAGGCGGAGCATCTAATGTGGCTGCTAATTTGGCTGCTTTAAAACCAAAAGAAATTCATGCTTTTGGAATTTACGGAAATGATATTTTCGGCAGGGAAATGATTTCTCAGTTAAAAAACATAAACGTAAATACAAACGGAATGATAATACAAAATGAAAATTTTGATACTTATACTTTTTCTAAAATTTTGTTAAATGGCAAAGAACAGCCACGTATCGATTTCGGAACTTATAATAAACGTTCGGAAGTTACAGATAAAATTCTTTTAACTGCAATTGCCGAAGCTGTTAAAAGTGTTGATATCTTTATTCTAAATCAGCAAGTACCCGATAGTATTACTAATTTAAGTTTTATAGAAGAATTAAATAAAATAATAAAAAGTAATCATGATAAAATATTTATTCTTGATTCCAGACATTTTGCCGGTAAATTTGAAAATGTTAGTTATAAAGTAAACAATATTGAAGCTGCAAAATTAAGTGATACAAAAATTGATGACCCTGAGAAAATTAGTAATGATACTTTAGTGGAAATTGCAAAAAAGCTAAACATCAAGACTAATCGTCCGGTATTTATTACAAGAGGGGAAAACGGAATGCTTGCTTTTGATAAAAACGGATTATACGAAGTTGAAGGAATTAAATTAAAAGAAGAACTTGATATTGTCGGAGCAGGAGACACAGTGCTAAGTGCTTTGGCTTGTTCGCTCGGAGCAGGTTGTAATATTCAAGAAAGTATTGATTTGGCAAATTTAGCTGCTGGAGTTACAGTTCAAAAATTGCACACAACCGGAACTGCAAATGAGGAAGAAATTATAAATCTTTATAATAAAATTTACTTAAGTAAGTAAAAAAGAAATTTTTATATGAAGTTAGTTATCTGTTCATTTTTACAAAAGATTATTTTCATAATGTGAAATTTAGCTTGAAATCAAATAGTTAAACTAACTACTTAAGGTAAAATATTAAAAAAAACTATTAACGTATTGTTTAATAATAAGATAATTCTTAAATATTGTTATTTATGTTGATTTTATTACTCAAATTTTTTACGTTTGTAGTAACAGAACAAACGATTGTTTAATTATAAAATTAAAATTTACAGAAATTATGAAAAAGACTCGAATAGTTCAACTAACCCAAGTTTTATTCACTATATTCTTTTTATATTCTTCATTTATTTATTCCAAACCAAATGAATCTGTAAAGATTGATTCAACAATGTTCAAATGGTCCCCAAATTTAATAGGCGGACTTAATTTTAGTCAAATTGCTTTTGGTAATTGGACAAAAGGAGGAGAAAATTCTTTTACTTGGTCTGTAAATGGAGATTTTAAACTTAAATATAAAAATGAGTATCTTACTTTTAAGACAAAACTAAAAACAATTTACGGAAGAACCAAACTAGACGGAAAAGATTTTAAAACAAATGAAAATGATTTATATATTGACCAAGTTCTTTCATACCATGCAAATTGGAAGGTAGATCCGTTTTTTAGCAATTCAATTCAAACACAAGTTACAACAGGTTATGAATATAAGGCAGAATCTTCCGAAAAGGTAGCTGATTTTTTTGACCCTGCAATAATAACACAAAGTTTAGGATTTACTTATGATAAACTTAAAATTGTTCAAACAAGGTTAGGTTTAGCTCTTCAACATACAATTACAAATAAATACAGAAAATATTCGGATAATAAAGATACGCCTGCCAAAAAGGAAGCTTACAAATTTGAAACGGGATTCGAAAGTGTTACAAATGCTAAAATAAAAATTGATGAGAATGTTATAGCAGAATCTAATTTAAGGTTATTCAGTAGATTTGAGGAAATTGAAACTTGGGATGTAAGGTGGGATAATAAAATAGTAGCAAAAATAAATAGTTGGCTAAATGTAAGTTTTACTTACAACTTTATTATTAAAACATCCGAATCTCCCAAACCGCAAATGAAAGAATCTCTATTAATGGGAATCCGATATAATTTTATATAAGAAACCTTTGAATAACCTATTTAACGCCGTCATTCCGGTTGTCTTTTGTGCCGGAATCTACTAAAACTTAAGAGATTCCGGTATTCCAAAAGAACTGGAAACCGGAATGACGTGTTATGCAAAGGTTTCT
>JALSNL010000437.1 GCA_026987055.1 Melioribacteraceae bacterium
ACTAATGCAGAAGTTGGCTGGATTGGCGGTGCTGCACTATGGGGATTTTCCATAACTATTTTTATTTTTGGTCCTCTCTGTGATGTGTTGGGTATGAAATTATTATTCCGGTTAGCTTTTCTTGGGCATCTTGCCGGTGTTTTAATAATGATTTTTGCTAATGGGTTCACATTTTTATTTATTGGTGCTTTAGTACTGGCAATGGCTAATGGTTTGGTAGAAGCAGCGGCTAATCCGTTAGTTGCAACATTATATCCAGAAAACAAAACCGAGATGCTTAATAAATTTCATGTCTGGTTCCCGGGGGGTATTGTAATTGGAGGATTGATATCTTTTGGACTTGATAGTATTGGTATTACAAGTTATCAAATTAAACTTTTGGTGATACTTATTCCAACATTGACGTATGGCTTTATTTTTCTGGGACAAAAATTTCCTGCAACAGAAAGATTACAATCCGGCGTAAGCGGAGCGGAAATGATAAAAGCAACATTATTACGTCCCTTGTTCTGGGTTTTAGTTATAGCTATGATGATGACTGCTTCCGTTGAATTAGGACCAAACCGCTGGATACCTGCTGTTTTAGAATCTGCCGGAATACCGGGCATTTTGGTATTGGTATGGATTAATCTTCTTATGGCAATTATGAGATATAAAGCCGGCGCATTTGTTCATAAATTAGCACCAACCGGTATTTTGATGCTATCTGCAATTATAAGTGGAATTGGATTATATTGGCTAAGTTACACGGAAACTTTAACCATGGCGATTATGGCGGGAACGGTTTTTGCTCTTGGAGTATCATATTTTTGGCCTACAATGCTTGGTGTTACTTCGGAAAGAATTCCTAAAGGCGGAGCTTTAGCTTTAGCTTTGGTTGGTGGCGTTGGAACTATTATTGTCGGGCTTGTTACTTCTCCGTTAATGGGAAGTGTTGCTGATAATTATTTACATGAAAAACTAAATCCTAAAGAAACAAAAATAGTATTACAACAAATAGTAGAGACACTACCTGAAATTAGAGATTCCAAAGGAGAGAAAACGGCTAATGATTTTAACGAAGCTATTAAAGCTTCTCAAAAGATTTTGGAATCTATTAATACTAAAGGAGAATTACCAAAATTTTTAACTGCAAATGCTTTGCGTGCCGCAATTGCAGTTGCCCCTGGTTCCGAAGCAGCTAAATCTGCTAAAAGAATATTAGGACCTGCAGAAAATTACGGAGGAAAAATATCTTTTAGAAGAGTAGCTCCTCTTTCAATTATTCTTACAATAATATTTGGTTTCTTGTATTTTAAAGATCGCAAGGCAGGTGGATATAAAGCGGAAACAATAAAATAAGATTTATAAATATTGGGAGAATTTTAAATGTCTGCAATTAAAAGAAAACTTAAAATGGGAATGCTTGGTGGAGGTCCGGGTGCTTTTATTGGTGATGTGCATCGCAAAGCTGCAAGAATAGATGGTAACATAGATATTGTTGCCGGTGCTTTTGATATTGACCCTGAAAAGTCTAAGCAAACCGGAAATGAACTTGGACTTGATTCACGCAGAGTTTATGATGATTATAAAAAAATGATTGAAGGTGAATTAAGTTTGAATAAATCTGAAAGAATTGATTTTGTTTCAATTACAACTCCAAACAATTGGCATTTCCCTATGGCACGGGATTTTCTAAAATCCGGATTTCATGTGATGTGCGAAAAGCCTATGACTATTAGTGTTGATGAAGCTTTGGAGTTAAAAAGTCTTGTAGAAAAAAGCAATAAAGTTTTTGGACTTATGCATACTTATACCGGTTATCCAATGGTAAAACTTGGAAGAGATTTAATTAAAAAAGGTGAACTTGGTAAAATAAGAAAAGTTGTAGTTCAATATCCTCAAGGTTGGTTATCTAAACCGATTGAGAAGGAAGGACAAATGCAAGCATCCTGGCGAACCGATCCTAAACAAACCGGGGCTGGCGGAAGTATCGGGGATATTGGGATTCATGCTGCAAACCTAGCTGAATATATAACCGGACTAAGAATTACAGAAGTAAGTGCAGATATTACATCCTTTGTGGAAGGACGTCCGGTTGACGATGATGCCAATAGTTTACTTCATTTTAATAATGGGGCTAAAGGAGTTTTGTTTTGCAGTCAAATTTCAATAGGTGAGGAAAATAATTTGGCTATTTGGATATACGGAGATAAGAAAAGTTTGGAATGGCATCAAGAAGATCCGAATTATTTAATTTTAAGAGATGGTGATAAGCCGATGCAAGTATGGAAACGTGGTAATCAATACGTAGCAGATATTAGTAAAGCAGCAGCACGCGCAACACGTTTGCCATCAGGACATCCGGAAGCATTGTTAGAAGCGATTGCAAATATTTATAATAATTTTACAGATACAATTCGTAGAAAAGAAGATAAATTAAATCTCGATGAAGAGTTAATTTTAGATTTTCCCAATGTTGATGACGGTGTAAGGGGAATGAAATTTATTGATGCTGTAATAAAAAATTCTAGCGGAAATGAAAAGTGGACATCAATTTAATATTAAAAAGGAATAAATAAATGTCAAGACCAATAACATTATGTACAGGACAATGGGCTGATATGCCACTGGAAGTTTTAGCAAAAAAAGCTTCGGCTTGGGGTTACGATGGTTTAGAGCTTGCTTGCTGGGGTGATCACATGGATGTTGAGAAAGCTGCCAATGATAAAGATTATTGCAAACGGCAATTGGAAATTTTGGAGAAAAACAATTTAAAACTTTTTGCAATCAGTAATCATCTTGCCGGACAGTTAGTTTGCGATCCGAACAATGATGAACGTTCCGATGCTTTTGCTCCAAAGGATTGTGCAGGTGATGCCGAAAAGAAAAGAACTTGGGCAATTGAGGCGATGAAAAACTCTGCGAGAGCTGCAAAAAATCTTGGGATTGATATTGTAAACGGGTTTACAGGGTCTTCAATCTGGCACATGTTTTATAGTTTCCCACCGGTTTCTAAAGAGACTATTGAGAATGGATTTAATTACTTTGCCGAGATGTGGAACCCTATTCTTGATGTTTATGATGAATGTGGTGTTAAATTTGCTTTGGAAGTACATCCAACTGAAATTGCGTTTGATATCATTACAGCTCAAAAAGCAATTGATGCTATTGGAGGAAGAAAAGCTTTTGGGTTTAACTTCGATCCTAGCCATTTACTTTGGCAAATGATTGATCCGGCAAAATTTATTTATGAATTTCATGATAGGATTTACCATGTACACATGAAAGATGCAGCTTTGCAACTTGATGGAAGAAGCGGAATCTTAGCTTCGCATTTGGATTTCGGAGATAAAAATCGTGGTTGGGATTTTCGTTCTTTAGGACATGGTGATGTAAATTTTGAGGAAATTATCAGAGCATTAAATCATATTGGATATAGCGGACCTCTTTCTGTTGAATGGGAAGATAGCGGAATGGAAAGGGAACATGGTGTAAAAGAAGCTTTGGAATTTGTAAGAAAGATTGATTTTAGTCCTTCTAATATTGCCTTTGACGCAGCTTTTGATGATAAAGATTAAAGTGTTGTTAAAATTGTATTAATGCTTTAATCGGCAGATACTTATGTGTCTGCATTTTTTTGATAATAAAATGAAACAATCATGATTGGTTTTAACCACTCAAGGAAAATTTTATAAAAAAAAGTTGCCGCTGGCTTTATGCCAGCGTACAAAAACTTTGTGCAAGTAAAAAAAACAAACAGATGAAATGAATTATGAGAAACAAAATTAAATGGGGAATTATTAGTACCGGACACATTGCACAAAAGTTTGCCGAAGCTTTGGCAATATTACCTGAAGCTGAACTTACGGCAGTTGCTTCACGTACAATTGGTAAGGTAAAAGAATTTGCTGAAAAATACAAAGTTCCAAAATCTTACGGAAGTTACATCCAATTAGCCAATGACCCGGAAATTGATGTTGTTTATATAGCAACACCACATACGTTTCATTTGGAAAATGCAGTTATGTGTATGCGAAAAGGAAAGTCTGTGTTATGTGAAAAAGCATTAACAATCAATGCCGAAGAAGCCCGTGAAATGGTAAGAGTAGCTAGAGAAGAAAATGTTTTTTTAATGGAAGCAATGATTCCCAGACATATTCCTTTAATTAAAAAAAGTTTAAAGTGGATTGATGATGGGAAAATCGGTGAAGTTAGAATTGTTAAAGCTTCCAGATGTGCACGTGGTGAATTTTCCGATGAATCGAGAATCCTAAATCCAAAGCTCGGGGGAGGCAGTCTTCTTGATTTAGGAGTTTATGTTATTTCTTTTGTATTTCAAGTTTTAGGAAAATTTCCCATTGAATCGGTTGGAGTTAGTCATATTGGTCATCTTGGTTCAGATGAACAAGGTGCTGCACTTTTGAAGTTTGATAAAGGCGAAATTGCCGATTTGACTTTTGCCCTCCGTACCGAAGCTGTAAATGATGCTTATATTTTTGGAACCAAAGGATATATAAAATTACATGATCTTTTTGCTGTTCCTACAAAAGCATCATTATTTGTTAATAAAGAGGAAGTAGAAATAATTGAAGAACCGATAATCGGTAATGCACTTAATTATGAAGCTGAAGAAGTAATGCGATGTATGAAAAAAGGTTTGAAAGAATCTCCTTTTATGCCGCCGGATGAATCAATTAAAATTATGGAAGTAATGGATAAAATCAGAAAACCGTGGGGTTTGGTTTATTCAAACGATTTGAAATATAAAAATTAATAAGAAGGAAAAAGGATGAAAAAAATCTTATTGCTCTTAGTAATATTTGGGCTGGCAATATTTGCACAAGAAAAGAAAAAAATAGCTTTCGGTCCATACATTCAGCAAATGACTTCACGAGGTGCAACTATTTGCTGGTCAACTTTGGAAGGACAACCAAGTATTACGTATCCTGATGGAAATGTAAAACCTATAAGGGAATATAAACAACATACAATTCATATTGCAAGGCTTAATGCAGATACAAAATATTCGTATGATGTTTTAAATGACGGAAGTAATGAAGGGAAAGGTACTTTCAAAACTTTCCCCGATAAAATTGAACCGTTTAATTTTGCCGTACTGGGTGATACAAGAAGCCGGCATAAAATTCATAAAAAGATTACTGAGCTAATTATTAAAAAAGAACCGTTGTTTGTAATCAATACAGGCGATTTGGTTGGTAATGGTCGCGATATAAATGATTGGGAAAAGTTTTTTGATGTGAACAAAAAACTAATGCGGAATATACCGTATTATACTGTACTAGGAAATCATGAAAAAGATTCACCTTACTATTATGATTTTTTTGATTTACCCAATAATGAAAAATTTTACCATTTTACCGTTGGGGATGCATTGTTTATTATTCTTGATAGCGAAGGAAAAGAAATAAAAGAACCCGCTTTTATATCCAAAGAAAATAGTGATAAGTTCTGGGAGGATAGTTTTAAGGAGTATTTTAAAACGGAAAAAAAATGGTTGGAAAATGTTTTGGAAATAAATAAAGAAGCCGGATTTGTTTTTGTTTTTCAACACAGACCTATGTACAGTATTAAAAAATCCAGAGTAGAAGAAACTAATAAATATAGAAAACAATGGGGAGATTTTTTTGAAAAACACCATATACAAGTTTTTATAAACGGACACGATCATCATTATCATCATGCTTTTAAAAACGGAGTGCATTATATAACAACAGCCGGTGGCGGAGCAGGACTTTATGAAACCGATATGCCTCAACCGGAAACAGTTAAATATAAAAAGATTGAACATTTTTTATCTATCAATGTCAATAAGAATGATGCTGTTATTCATGTTATTGATATAAACGGAAATGAATTTGATAAAATAACTGTTAAAAATAGAAAACTTAAATAACGAAATGTGAGTTTTTAATATGGAAAATAATAAAACTGTTTTAGAGGAACATACAATCAAAAAACCTATTAAGGAAAGAATCCTTTCCGTAGATGTATTAAGAGGATTTGATATGTTTTGGATTATTGGCGGTGAACATTTTTTTAGTGCGATATTTGTTCTACTTGGCGGACCGTTTGAAAAATATTTAGATCCTCAAATGCATCATACAAAATGGATTGGATTTACATTTTATGATTTTATTTTTCCGTTATTCGTTTTTATTGTTGGAATGTCTGTAGTATTTTCATTAAAAAAATATGTAGAAAAAGGTGATATAAGCGGAGCATACAAAAGAATATTCAAAAGGTTTGTAATTTTGTTTTTATTAGGCATTATTTATAATGGCGGACTTACAAACGGAATAGAAAATATTCGTACGTTCGGTGTTTTGCAAAGACTTGCATTAACATATCTTTTTGCAGGAATATTTTATCTTCATTTTAACCTAAAAACTTTAATTGGAATTACAGTTTCAATTCTTATCGGTTACTGGGCTTTGTTAATG
>JALSNL010000438.1 GCA_026987055.1 Melioribacteraceae bacterium
AATTCCTTTATTGCCTTTGGAAAAGTGCTTTCTTCTTTTTGATAAACTAAAAAACCAATATGGTTTATGTAAGAATTATTTTCTTCTTCTTTGCCTGGCATGCCTAAGGTAAGTGTTAAATCTCCAACGGTTAACTCTTCAAATTTATTTACTTCTTTAAGATGATATTGCCTAAGAACAGAATTGACAATAGGCAAAGCTGATTTTACTTTGGACTTTTTCTCTTGCCACCAAATAAATCCATTACTCGCAGGATGAACGTCAAACTGGTTAATTGTAATTAAAGGAAGGTTTAATACTTTTGCCGCAATAACCGCATAAGGATTCCAAAAATCAATTACAAAATCAGCATCAACTTTGTTGATCACTCGCATATAGCTTTCTACTTTATAGAAAATAAAATTTTTATTCAAAATACCATTGATAATAAAAAAATGCTCCATATCAATAACTTTAGCCGTTGGTTTAACAAATTTTATTGGTAAGGCTTTCAGCATTGTTACTATTGTTCTTTGCAGCAATTTAATATTTTTTAGAAATTTAACGGGTAATGAATCATTATTATTTTTTAACTTCTTTAATTCAAAATAATAGTTATCTATTGGTGTTCTTATTGGGATATTTACAAAATTCTCCTCATTCAGTAATTTAGACGGAACCTTGCTGCAAACAGAAAAAACAATGGTGTGCCCTTTTTCCCTTAGCGATTTTGCCACCGGCAGCGCTCTTGTAATTACTCCCAGATCATTTGAAGGTAAAAGTGTGAATAAAAATCTACTCATATTTTCTTTTGTATTTTATAATTAGGCAAAGATATCAATATGTTTTGAATAATCAAAATAATTTAAATTTTAAGTAATTCCCTATTCCGATAATTTTATAAAGCATAATTATATGTATCCTAAATTAAAATTGGATTTCCCAAAGCGAGCTTGGAACGGATTTAAAAGTTGTCATATTGTCAGAGGACTCATGTGGAGAAGGAGTTTGTTTTTTGAACGACTGTCTGTAAGACTCTGAAGGAAATATCACGAACCATAATAGTTATGAGATTCTTCATTCACCGTGGCGAATTCAGAATGACAAAATTGAAATAATAATATTTTTCCAATAGCAGATTCTCATAGCAAAACCACTTTAGTTTTAGTATATAATAATATTTGCTAATTATAAATTTATTTTATAATTTTAAATACGACAAATTTAATCGTATTTAAATGTTAAAATTATCTAAATCTCTAGAATACTCATTGCTAGCATTAATTCATATTTCAAAAAATGACAATGATTCTATTACAAGTAGTAAAGTAATCTCGGAAAAATTGAATATATCTTATGAACTTCTTTCGAAGCTTTTGCAAAAACTTTCTCGCAATGGAATTATTAAATCGCAGCAAGGGAAATTTGGAGGTTATACATTAAATGTTCCAAGCAATGAATTATCGTTATATCAAATAATTAACGCTATTGAAGAGAACATCAAATTAGTTGATTGCACCCATAGTTTAGCAACTAAAGATGATTGTAATAAGATAAATGATTGTCAGATTCGAGAACCTTTTTATGATATTCAAAATAAAATTATTAGTATATTTGAATCTGTAACTTTAGAACAATTGTCAAATTAAAAAGAGCAAAACATCATGAACTATCTAGAGCATTTAAAAAATAATAAAGAAGTTTTTTTCAATTTTATGAAAAAAAGATATCCTCTTTTTGAGCAATCAAACATTTTTTTTCGCGATATGCAGTATGCAATAATGTCTTATTTTGAATTAAAAGAGGCACCAATCAGATATGAAGATGCGGAGAAGCTGGCAAAGGATTTTATAGAAAGTTTAGAACATAAAAATGAATTGATTAAACTAGATCACAAAACATGGAAAGTAAATTTTGAACTGGAAAAAGAAAAACAATTAGTAGAAACAAATGATGCAGGAGTTGAAAATGAGTAATACTTCTAATTCAACTACCGAACTAATACTGACGGATAATGCTAAAAATTATATTATACAATTAATGAAAGAAAATAACATACCCATTGAAGAATATTTTTTAAGAATAACCGTTAAAAACAGCGGTCGCGGAGGTTTTACATACCAGCTTGGTTTTGATAAAGAACTGCAGACAAGCGACACAATGTTTGAATATGATAAAATAAAAATTTCGGTTGATGGAAAAAGTTTGTTTTATCTTATGGGGACCGAACTTGATTATAAAAATAATTCTACCGGTAGAGGTTTTGTTTTTAATAATCCTAACGAAAGTGCAAGTACAGGTTCTTCATGCGGGTGTAGTGTTTAATTGATACATCTTTCATTCTTCTGCAATCTTTTTGTCTTCTATAAATTACTTGTTTTTCTTTGTTAAGCAATAAAATTTTCCGCTTAATTTTTTAGGATGTTAAATAAAAATTATCCTAATATTACCTAAACCAAAATAAAGGAGAAACAATATAATGAATAAATTTAATTTACCGGAATTGCCATATTCCTATGATGCATTAGAACCATATATTGATGCCAGAACAATGGAAATTCATCATACAAAACATCATGGTGGTTATACTTCAAAACTTAATGCGGCTATTGAGGGAACTGACTTAGCAAATCTTACTATAGAAGAAATACTAAAGAATGCTTCGCAACATTCTCCGGCTGTAAGAAATAATGGCGGTGGTTATTTTAACCATTTACTTTTTTGGAATATTTTAGGCCAAAATAAAGGTGGTGAACCAAAAGGAGATTTAGCTGAAGCCATAACAAAAAACTTTGGTTCTTTTGAAGAGTTTAAAGCAAATTTTTCCAATGCTGCAGCAACAAGATTTGGTTCCGGTTGGGCTTGGTTAATTTATACGGAAGATAAGTTAGTTATAAGTTCTACTCCAAATCAAGATAATCCCCTAATGGATGTGGCTGAAGTTAAAGGAACACCTATCTTGGGTTTGGATGTTTGGGAGCATGCCTATTATTTAAAATATCAAAATAGACGACCTGACTACATCGAAGCATTTTGGAATATAGTTAATTGGGATGAAGTAGCTAACCGTTTGGAAAGCATCAAATAATTATTATAAACCATTATTTCCTAAACAAAAAGGGCTTAAGTAATTTCATCTAAGCCCTTTTGTTATAATATATTACATAATTTACTTAAAGTTAATCGTTAAGAATTTTCAATCTATTAATAGCTCTTTTTAATGCTAATTCCGCCCTAAGAGAATCAATCTTTTCTATTTTTCTTTTTGCTAATCTTTCTTCTGCTCTTCTTTTGGCTTCTTCGGCTCTTTTAGCATCAATTTCATCTTTACTTTCAAAAGTTTCTGCAAGTACCGTAATTTTATTTTCTACAACTTCAACCGTGCCACCACTTGTAGCAAAAACAAGTGATTTCCCATCCTCTTCAACTATTTTAATTACACCGATTTCCAGTGAACTTATAATAGGAGCATGATTTTCCAATATTTGAAAATTACCTTGCGTACCCGGTACAGTAACAGATTTCACTTTTCCTTTATATGCTGCTTTGCTTGGTGTAATAACTTCTAATTCGCTCATAATTCCCTATTGCATTTTTTTAGCTTTTTCTACAGCTTCGTCAATTGTTCCAACATACATAAACGCCATTTCCGGAAGATCATCATGTTTACCTTCAAGTATTTCTTTAAAGCTTCTAATAGTATCTTCCAGTTTAACATACTTACCGGGGAAACCGGTAAATTGTTCGGCAACATGGAACGGTTGACTTAAAAATCTTTGAATTCTTCTTGCTCTTCTCACTGTTACTTTATCATCTTCCGATAATTCATCCATACCAAGAATATTAATAATATCTTGAAGATCTTTATATGACTGTAATATTTCTTTAACTTCACTGGCAACATTATAATGTTCTTGTCCCAATATTCCGGGTTCAAGAATTCTTGATGTAGAATCCAAAGGATCAACAGCAGGATAGATACCAAGTTCCGAAATTTGGCGACTTAATACCGTAGTAGCATCCAAATGCGCAAAAGCTGTTGCCGGAGCCGGATCTGTTAAATCGTCTGCAGGAACATAAATTGCTTGTACCGAAGTAATTGATCCTTTTTCCGTAGAAGTGATACGTTCTTGAAGTTCACCCATTTCCGAAGCTAGGTTAGGTTGATAACCTACCGCTGAAGGCATTCTACCTAAAAGCGCACTTACCTCTGAACCTGCTTGTGTAAAACGGAAAATATTATCTATAAATAATAAAACATCTCTTTCTTCAACATCTCTAAAATATTCTGCAATTGTTAAACCGGTTAAACCCACTCTTAATCTTGCTCCCGGTGGTTCATTCATTTGTCCGAATACAAGTGCGGTTTTATCTAACACACCCGATTCTTTCATTTCACGCCAAAGGTCGTTACCTTCTCTGGTTCTTTCACCCACACCGGTAAATACGGAATATCCGCCATGTTGTTGGGCAATATTATGTATAAGCTCTTGAATAATTACGGTTTTTCCCACACCGGCTCCACCGAATAAACCGGTTTTACCACCTTTGGAATAAGGTTCTAACAAATCAATTACTTTAATTCCGGTTTCAAACATTTCTTGTGTTGGAGAAAGATTTTCAAATTTAGGAGCATGACGATGAATAGGAAATTTTTGTTTGGTTTTAATTTCACCTTCGTTATCTATACCTTCACCTAACACATTAATCAGTCTTCCTAATGTTTCCGGTCCTACGGGAACAGAGATTGGAGCTTCAGTATCAATCACTTTCATTCCTCTAACCAGTCCGTCTGTAGTATCCATTGCTACGGTTCTAACTCTATTTTCGCCAAGATGTTGTTGAACTTCTAACGTGAGTTCAGAATCACCATCTTCATTTGATATTGGAATTTTAACTGCATTAAAAATCTCAGGAAGTTTCCCATCCGCAAAATCAACATCCACTACGGGACCAATTACTTGAACAATTGTTCCTTCGTTATTTGCCATTTTTCTCCTTTTTGAAATTAAAATAATTGTTAAAATTACTCATTCTTTTATAATTATTCAAACTTACTTTTATTTTATTAGTAACATTTTAAAAAATTTGATAATTCTTAGTATTTTTTTAGTCTATCAGTAATTGCTAACCAGGTTACTAAATATTCATAACTCAAATTGATTTTAAGCATAAATACGATTTATTTAATTAAATACAACATTACGTAATATTAATAATTTTTTCATATTGAGTAAAGCGTTCAAGGAATTCTTACGGAAAAATATCTCAAAATAGTGCTAATATATAATATAGAAAATCTTCATTCGCCACGGCGAATACCCACCTTCTTTTTTGCAGAACAGTTTTGCGTAATATAAGTTAAATAGTTTTCTAAAATCTATGAACATAACTTATTGTACTGCGAAATTCTTTAAAATCTCTTACATTTTCCAACTTTCCAAAATACATAGATGACCTTAATGAAATTTTTATAATATCCAATTTAGAAATTCTATAGCCTGATTGTAAACCGAAAATCATCGTTCTGACATTACTTGAGTTCATAAGTCTAAATGTTAATGAATTATTTAATCTTGATTTCAACATTCTGTTCATAACCATTAAACTATAGGTTTGTGTTGTTCTGTAAATTCTATTTGTCATATCAAAAATATTAAAAGATACTCTTGGTGCAATTGTCCAGCTTTTATTAAGCATTGTTGATATTCCAAAATTCAAATTTTTCGATATAGAACCAAAACCCTCTCGCAAAACATTCATATCTTCGGATTTCTGCTGTGAGTAACTTGCCGAAATTGAATGCTGCATATTCAAAAGTTTAACACGCCACATAGTGTTTATTGAATATAATGATATAACATTATCAATAATTCTAACATCTTCTTCCGCATCATTTTTTATTAAATTTTTAGAAGCGTTAATAGATACAGAAATATTACGCAACGGTTGGTATCTTGTTGATATTCTATATGAAGTTCGTGTTAAAGTAAATTCTTTCTGTGAAAGCAAATTATTATTTTGCTGTCTAAAGTTGCCTCTGATAGTTAGTTTTTTTTTGAATAAACGCAACCCCAATACTGCAGTTAAAGATTTTTGATCATTGATATTACTTGTTATACCTAATGATTGGTAACCCGGGTTAATAACCGAATAAGTTCCGGTTGCGTTAAAAATATCCGTATTAAATTTTACTCCTCCTTTATAAGCAAAATCAACATTAGTAGAAGTTCTTATTTTAATTATATCATTTACAAAACTCGGAATTGCATCGGACTCTATTAAAGAACTATTTTGGTCTCTACTTAAAATACTTGCAGCTACTTCACCATTCATACTTAAAAACTTAAATAAATTCAGATTTGTATTAATCCCGATAACTAAATTTTCCTTCGGTGTTAATCTAAATTGTGCTTTACTTTTATTACCGGTAGTATAATCCGGAAGTGATGAAAT
>JALSNL010000439.1 GCA_026987055.1 Melioribacteraceae bacterium
ATGGTTATATAATTATAATTCATCAAAAAATTCTTGTACTTTTCTTATTAAACTGCTTACATTAAACTTATTTCCTTTAAATCTGTTTTTAATATTAATAGATGCTTGTGATGAAGTTGTTCCCGGGACACCTTTAATTAAACCGGCAACAGTTGCAAATTCAGGACTTTCAATTTCGTCTGATAATCCGGCACCTAATTCCAAGGGAACTCCAATTCTTGTTGGAGCACCAAAAACATCTTCGGATAAATCGGTTATTCCTCTTAATAAAGAGCCGCCGCCGGTTAGAACAATACCTGCTTTAATTTTACTCTTAAATCCCGATTGTCTTAACTCATTATCTATTAGTGTAAAAAGTTCTTTCATCCTAACATGAATAATCTGTGTTAATAAAGAGATTGGAATTTTGATATTTCCTCTTGCACCAACACCTTTAATGTAAATATCTTCATCTTTAATAATTGCTTCTTCCAAGGCATAGCCATATTCCTTTTTTAATTTTTCGGCTTCGGCAGTTACAATTCCCAAGGCTTCTCTTATATCGTTTGTAACTTGGTTGCCTGCAACACCAATTACTTTGGTAAATTTTATTGTTTTTTCATGAAATACGGCAATATCAGTTGTGCCTCCGCCTATATCTATTAAGGCAACTCCTAAATCTTGCTCATTTTCATCCAGCACAGATACGCTGGAGGCAATTGGTTGAAGTATATAATTTTGCACGCTAAATCCGGCACGCTCTACCGATTTGCGTATATTCTGCATAGCCGGTGTAGAAGCTAATACAACATGATTTAATGCTTCCAATCTTGAACCGCACATCCCGATAGGATTATCAATACCGCCTTGATGGTCTATAAAAAATTCTTCAGGAATTATATGTAGTATTTGTCTATCCGAAGGAATTCTAATTGTTCTAACATCTTCTTTAAGTCTGTTTATATCAGCTTGACCAATTTCCTTTTCTTGATTATTTATTGTTACATAGTTTCTATGTCTCAAACTTGTTATATGTTCACCGGCAACACCAACATTAACAAATTTAACATCCAAATCAGCTCTGTTGGATGCCAATCCCATTGCTTCCTTTATAGCTTCGGAGGTTTTAGCAATATTTGCAACCAGACCTCTATTTAATCCGGCTGAAGGTGCAACACCAAAACCAAGTATATCAATTTTATCTTCTATTTGTTCAGCAATAACAGCACCAACTTTTGTTGTGCCTAAATCCAAACCGGCTATAATATTCCTTTTCATGTTCGTCCCTTTTTAAGCATTTTAGCGTTATCAAAACCCAGATAAACTAAATTATTATATCGTAAATCGAGATATTTCAAATATCCTTTTAACTTTTCACCTTTTAGTTGGTAAAGTATTTTTGATAAGTAAACTGTTTTCTTTACTTCATTATCTTTTCCAAACAGAATTGGGAAATCTACATTGATTATGTCCAAACTAATATTTTCACCTTTATGTAAATCAATAGCTCCAATATTTTTGTATAAGTTTTTATCTACAAATTCTGCTGTTGAAATAATTTTTAATGCACTTAATAAGTTTTTATCTTTTTTTACAGAGCTAAAAAGTTTTATTTTTTTAGAAATTGTATAATTATCAATAATTGGTAAATCTATATTTTTTGTTTCAGGCAACATCGGTAATAACTGAGCTTCTGCTGTTATTAATAGTTGTTTACCTTTTTGTAAAATAATTGCATCCATTTTTTTTTCAATAATTTTTATATCTACTATTCCTCTTTCTTGCATTATAACATCAACATCTTTAACATAAGGATGTTTTTCCAATCTATCATGGATAATAGAAAGACCTATATTTTCTATTGATTCAACATTATCCAGCTTGGCAAATTTTTTATAAACTTCAGAATCTAATAATCGATTACCTTCAATTCTAATTTGGCTTATTCTATTGATACTACTTCTATTAAGAGTAAATGCCAGCATCGTTATTACACTTAGAATAATTACCATTAATACAAATTGTTTAAATGTTGAAAACTTTTGCATCACTTAACATCCGGATTTTGTTTTTAAACATTCAACAAACTTTTCACCATACTTCCAGATATCACCTGCTCCCATTGTTATAACAATATCATCCTTTTTTGTTATCTCTTTTAGTAATGCGGGAATATTATCTTTATCCGGTTCATAAATAACATTTTTGTGCCCGAAATCTTTTGCAGCATCAGCTATTAATTTTCCGGTAATTCCTTCAATAGGTTCTTCTCTTGCCGGATAAACATCCGTACAAATAAAAACATCCGAGTTTAAAAAAGAACGCCCGAACTCTGCATAAAAATCCCTTGTTCTGGAAAATAAATGCGGCTGAAAAACTGCAACCAATCTTCTTTTCCATCCGCTGCGAACACCGTTTAGTGTTGCTGTTGTTTCCGTTGGGTGATGAGCATAGTCATCAATAACCAATATATCTTCATCATATTTTGTTTCAAACCTTCTATAAACTCCGGCAAATGAAGACAAAGCCTTTTGTATTGTTTCAAACGGAATTCCCATTTCTTTAGCAATTGTAACGGCAACCAGAGAATTTTTTATATAATGCAAACCAGGTAAGTTTATTTTAATTCTACCAATTTCATCTCCATTATATATTACGGTATAGGAACTTTCGTTTTCTTTATACTCAATATCAACCGCTCTTACATCAGCTTGCGGAGAAATTCCATAAGTAATAATTTTCTTATTTATTGAAGGAATAATATCTTGAAGTGCAGGTTCATCCAAACATAAAACCACATATCCGTAAAAGGGTACTTTATTTGCAAATTGAATAAATGCTGTTTTTATATCATCCAAGTCTTTATAAGTATCAAGATGTTCTTTTTCCAAAGTTGTAATTGCGGCAATGGTAGGTGTAAGTCTTAAGAAAGTTCTATCAAATTCATCTGCTTCTACTACAATAAAATCTCCATCACCCAATCTTGCATTTGTACCTCCAAGACCGCTTAGTTTTCCTCCGACAATAATAGTAGGATCAATTCCACCTTCGGTTAGTGTTAAACCAACCATAGAGGTTGTACTTGTTTTACCATGAGTACCTGCAATGCCAATTCCGTGCTTCATTCTCATTGTTTCAGCTAACATTTCCGCTCTTTTTATAAACGGTATTTTTCTTTCAATAGCTGCTTGAAGTTCAGGATTATCTAATTTAACTGCAGAAGAATAAACAACTAAATCAGCATCTTGAATATTTTTTGCGGAATGTCCCACATATATTTTAATTCCCAAGCTCTCTAATCTTTTTGTTATATCGCTTGCTACCAAGTCAGAACCGGAAACTTTAAACCCTTGATGATTTAGTATTTCCGCCAAACCGCTCATTCCAATTCCGCCAATGCCAATAAAATGAATTTTACTTATTACATTTTTAATCATATTATTTTTTAATTTTAATTTATTTCCGACATATTAATTATGCTTTCGGCAATTTTTTCAGCTGCTTCCGGCTTTGAATATTTTTTAATGTTAGCTCTTAATTTTGTAAGAGTAGTTTCATCATTTATTGTATTTACTACAACTTTTGTTATATTATGAATGAGTTTACTATCTTCAATTAATAAACCCGCATTATTATTTACTAACGACATTGCATTTTTATATTGATGATTTGCCGCAACATTTTTTGAAGGTACGAAAATTACAGGCAGACCTAAATATGCAACTTCTGCTATCGTTGTAGCTCCGGCTCTTGCTAATACCAAATCGCTTGCCGAATATGCGGCAGACATATTGTTAACGAATGCCATTATTTTTATATCTTCCGTTTCAAATTTTTTATATTCATCGTAATATAAATTTCCTGTCTGCCAAATAATTTGAATATTATTTTTTGTTAATTCTATTAGGTTCTCTTTTATTGCATCGTTAATACTTCTTGCTCCAAGACTTCCGCCTAAAACCAGTAAAGTCTTTTTTTGTTGGTTTAGAGAAAATTCTTTCAACGCATCTTTTTTATCTATAATTCTAAGTGATGTTCTTATAGGATTTCCACTTAATACCAGCTTATCTTGATTTTTGAAATATTTTTTTGACTCTTCAAATGACACAAAAATTTTATCAGCTTTACTTTCCAGCATTCTATTTGTAACACCGGGATAACTATTCTGTTCTAACAAAACCGCTTTGCTACCAAACATAGATGAAAGCCAAACTATCGGACCGGAAACATAAGCACCTGCACCAATAGCAACATTAGGCTTAAAACTAATAATGATAATTAGTGATTGTACAATTGACACAATTAGTTTTACAGGAAACAGAAAATTTTTTAAAGTTAATTTTCTAGAAAATCCACTTATCCAAATTGTCTTAAACTTAAAACCCAATTGTGGAACAACCTTAGCTTCTATTTTATTTTTAGTACCTATGAACAAAATTTCCGATTCCGGTTTTAATTCTTTTAGTTTTTCCGCTACTGCAATAGCCGGATATAAATGTCCTCCGGTACCGCCTGCAGCAAAAATATATTTATATTTAAAGTTCTTCACTTTTTCACTCGCCTAAGCTCAAGATGTTTTCCCGTAAGACGAGCAATATTTATTAATATTCCAATTGATATAGAAAAAATTATTATTGACGTACCACCAAAACTCATAAACGGTAGTGTTATTCCGGTTGTAGGCATTATACCTAAACCTACAGCAACATGAATAAATGCACTGAAAACAATTGTAAAAGAAATACCAAATGCCAATAACTGTCCGAAATCATCTTTGGCTCTTTTGGCAATCAATAAACCCACAATAAATATTGAGAGATATGCAATCAAAATTAATAACGCGCCAAAAAATCCCAATTCTTCACCAAGCACAGAAAAAATAAAATCGTTGTGCGATTCCGGTAAAAATAAATCAACTTGCCTGCTATGCCCCAAACCTAAACCAAACAAGCCGCCACTACCTAATGCAATTTTAGATTGTAATACTTGAAGATTTACACTTCCACCTTCGGTAATACTTTTAATAAACGTTAATATTCTAACTCTTGAATGAGCTAGCATCATTGCTCCGGCACCACCTAACATTATTACACCGCCAACTATTGAAGTTAAATGGAATAATCTTGCTCCTCCAACAAACAACAATATAAATGATGTTATCGCAACAATCATAGTTGTGCTAACATTCGGTTGAAAAAATATTAGAACCGTTACGCCTCCAATCCAAAAAAGCATATAGCGTAAACCGTTCTTAAAATCTTTTATATTTTCACCCTTTTCTTCTATCAGTGCTGCCAAGTGAATTAATAAAAACACCTTAGCAAATTCAGAAGGTTGGAATTTCATAATGCCAAGATCTATCCAGCGAGAAGCACCTTTAACGGAAGGAGCAAATAATAATGTTAATATCAAAACTCCGATAATTCCCAACAACAAATATTTACTTACACTTTTATAATGCTTGTAAGGAATAAGAGCAAACAAAACAAACACACCAAACGCTAATACAACTTTTTCAATGTGCGAAATAAAATACGCCATTCCTTTCGCATTATAAATTACACCTGAGCCAAGCACAATAAGCATTAAAACAATTGCAATAAGTATTCTTGATAAATTTTTCATAATTGATTTACTATATTTTTAAATTGTTGTCCTCTGTCTTCGTAATTTTTGAACATATCAAAACTTGCACAAGCCGGTGATAAAAGAACATATTCTCCATTAGATGCTTCGGCAAGTCCTTTAGTAATAGCATCTTCAAAATTTTCTATAATTTCCGTATCCGTTACTGTTTTGAAATAATTAAAAACCTTTTCTGCCGATGAACCTATGGCATATATTTTTTTTACTCTGTTCTTTACTTCGTCTTTTATCTTGCTATAATCGTTTCCTTTGTCTTTACCACCCAGAATTAAAAATATCGGTTTATCAAAACTTCTTAATGCATACCAAACCGCATCTACATTGGTAGCTTTGGAATCGTTGATAAATTTCACACCGTTTATTTCCCTTACAAATTCCAATCTGTGTTCAACACCGGTAAAATTGCTTAAGCCTTTTTTTATAGAATCAACATCAATTCCAATATTCATTGCTACATTTATTGCAGCTAAAGAATTTTGAAGATTATGTTCCCCTTTTAGAGCCAAATCTTTTACATTACAAATTTCGGTTGTTTCATAATTTTCATTAAACACAATCCAATCTTCATCAACAAAACTTCCGTATCTCAAACCCTTATCAATAGAGAAAGGATAAAGTCTTACTCCTTCCGGTACCAAACCAACAGGTAAATTAGGATCATCTCCATTATAGATAAACACATCTTCCCCGTTTTGATTTTCCGTTATTCTCATTTTTGATTTTATATATAAGTCAAACCTTTCTTCATATCTATCCAAATGATCCGGTGTAATATTTAGTACAATAGAAT
>JALSNL010000440.1 GCA_026987055.1 Melioribacteraceae bacterium
TAAATGAATTGGATACTTATGCAAATTACCAAGCAAAACTTATTGAACGAAATAATATCAATCCGCAATGGCAACCGGTTTACAAAAAATTCAGTTTTATTACTGACCCGGATAATTATAAATATATAGATATTCCATTTTACGAAGCTGCAGAAATTAGCGGAAGTGTTAATAAAAAGTTGAACGGCAGAGTAATTCCGGTTAACGGAATTAAAGTAATTTTAGAAAATAAAAAGACAAATAAAACTAAAACACTTAGAACTTTATCGGACGGTACATTTTATTTATACGGTTTACAACCGGGCAAGTATAAAATATATATTGATAAAAAACAGCTCCATAAACTAAATCTTCCTTCCACACCAAATTATTTTAATGCGGAAATAAAATCCATAAGCAACACGGGAAAGGAAGTTGAGTATAATTTTATTTTAGAAAGTTATAATAATTAAAATATTAAAGCTTTTTTCTATAGTCAGAGTCCTTGTCATTTTTTATAAAAGAAAAAAGTAATTGAAAGGCCGAACAGCAATTTATTTAATTCTAATCATTACAAATTTTTACAAAATAATAAGTGTAAGTAAATAGTTATAAATTTTAATAATAAATGCTTTAAAATTAAAATAATAGAAAAAATAAACGATAATTGTACTTGCAGTTTAAACAGTAGCAAAAAATAAGTATAAAAGGGGAAAGAAATAATGTGGGAAAAACTATCAATTAAACAAAAGTTTTTATTGCTGATAGGGGTTGTATTATTTTCAATATTTGCCAGCTTTGCAGTAAATTATCCTAAACTAAATCAAATTTCTGATGAGTGGGATGGATACTTATCCAACGTAGTTTTAAGGAATGAATACATATCCGATATGAGGGCACATTTCGGTTATGGTGGAGCTATACATAATTTTAAGAATTATGTTTTAAGAGCAAATGATAAATATATTGGCAGATTTAAAAATGATTATCTAGCTGTTAAACAAATCATTTCCGATTATAAAAAATTAAAAGACATAACACAAACCGAAAAAGAAGCTTTAAATATCATTCAAGAAACATTTGATAAATACAACAATTCTCTTAAAGTAGCTAAGAAAATGTATGATGAAGGCAGTAATCCGGAGAGTATAGATAAAGTTATTAAAATTAATGATAGTCCGGCTTTTATCTCTTTTGCAAGATTAATTAATGAATATAATAAGTTAACTAAAATTGAAGAAAAAAGATTAAATACTAGTATTTCCGAAGCAATTATATTTTTATTTGTTAGCTTAGGTTCTGCTTTTTTTATAAGCATGGCTATCATACTTATTTTAAGCTCTTATATTACCAAAGGAATCAAAACGGTTAAGGACGCAGCGGTTAAAGTTGCAAACGGAGATTTGTCAACACATATAACATTTAACACAAAAGATGAATTTGGTGAGTTAGCCGATTCATTTAATGTTATGACAAAAAAATTAAAAGGAAGCAATGATGCAGTTCTAAATGAAAGAACTGCAGTAGAAAGAAAAGTAGAGCTAGCTGTTAGAGAATCAGAAGAAAGAAGAAAATATTTGGAAGATTCAACAGCTGAAATCTTAAAAGAAATGGAGAAATTTTCTTATGGTGATTTAACTGCACAAGTTTTAATTACAAAATCCGATGATGATATTGCCCGTCTTTTTGAAGGTTTTAATCAAGTTGTAGAAAACATAAAACAAATGATATTACAAGTAAAAGAAGCAACCGAAGCTACTGCTGCTGCAAGTATACAAATTGCTTCAAGTGCCGAAGAAATGGCTATCGGTACAAATGAGCAATCTTCTCAAACTATGGAAGTTGTTGCTGCAATGCAAGAAATGTCGCAATCTGTGGAGGAAACCGTTAAAAATGCTACTGCAGCTGCCGAAGCTTCTAAAACAACTAGCGAAAAAGCGGCTGAGGGAATGATAAAATTGCAAGCGGAAAAAGAAGGTATGCAGCAAATTGTTAAAGTTTCCGAAAACACAAGTAAAACAATATCTTCTTTAGCTAATAAAACAGATCAAATTGGTGCCATTACACAAGTAATTGATGAGATTGCCGATCAGACAAATCTTTTGGCATTAAATGCGGCAATAGAAGCAGCCAGAGCCGGTGAGCAAGGAAGAGGCTTTGCAGTTGTTGCCGACGAAGTAAGAAAATTAGCCGAAAGAACAACTAAAGCAACTAAAGAAATTGCCGAAACAATCGGTGAAATTCAAGTGGAAGCTAAAGAAGCAAATAACTCTATGGAAGAAGCTGAAGAAGCAATTCTTGACGGTCTGAAGATGAATGAAGAAGTTGATAATGTACTGAATGATATTCTGCAAAGTATTAGTGATGTTTCCGAGCAAATAAACAGAGCTGCGCTTGCCAGTAGGGAACAATCAACTAAGACCGAACAAGTTACATCATTTATAGAGTTAATAAATGGTGTGGCAAACGAAACATCTATGGGAGTTCACCAAATAGCACAAGCTTCCGAAAACCTAAATAATTTAACATCTAATTTAACTAACTTAATATCTCAGTTTAAAATTGACAATGATGTGTCTCCAAATTTATATGTAGGTAGTGAAGAAAATGTTATGGAATATGCTTAATTATTTTTATTCTTTCCGCCATGTATTTGTCCATGGCGGTAAGTTTTTTTTATAATTAACATTGATTTTTTTATAATACTTGACGGGTAGCCTTTAATTTCCAAAAGTCTAATTGCATTTCCCGAAGATGTTGGACCTTTACGTAATTTGTAATCAAAATAAAAATTATTATCCTCAACTTGTTCGCTGAAATGAAACATTTTATACTTATTGTTTAGCAATTCTTGCAACTCTATATCATGAGTTGTTACAAACACAAAATTATTTTTATCCAAATATTCTAATACAGTTGTTGATGCTGCTAATCTTTCAACTGTATTTGTTCCTCTAAAAATTTCATCAATTAAAAAAAGGTAATTAGAATTTGATTCGGAAAGCTTGATGAAATTTTGCAAATCTTCAATTTCAACAAAAAAATAGCTCTTGGAATTTTCTAAATCTTCCTCTCTGTTTATTGCGGACTTAATTAATAGTCTGGGAATAGTTGCATTTTTACTCAAGCAAAAATTAAGTGTTTGTGCTAGAATTATATTTATTCCAATAGTTTTTATAAAAGTTGTTTTACCGGACATATTTGAACCGGTAATTAAAAGAGAACTATTGAGGTCTTCCAAACTATTGGAAACTGCATTTGGTATTAAAGGATGATAAACATCTTCAAAAGAAATTATACTATGGTTAGAAAATTTAGGATGGGAATATTTTGTTTGCGAACTTAAATAAGAAGCTAAGGAAATTGCTACATCTAATTGTGCAATATTTTCAAATATTTCCTGAATATTTTCTTGATGCTTTTGTAATAAACCAACTGAGGTACAATACTTTAATAAATCGTAAAGAAAATAAATATTAATATATTCGGCTATCATTGCAAATATCTCATTCGTAGAAGCAATGTCTAGAACAAGAGAACCTATTCTTTTATTCAGTTTTTTTATTAGAGGTAATCTTTTATTTAGAAAAGTTAATTGAGTAATAAAAGGATTCTCAAGTTTAGAAACGTTTCTAGCGGAAATTAAAAGTAGATTCAAACCGGAGAAACCTTCAAAATATTGATGAATTTTTTTTGAGTAAAAATGATTTATAAATAAATTAACAAGGAATATAGTTATAGTTAAAAATAAAAAGGTATTGTTGAAAATTGTTAAGATAAATGAAATAAGTGCCGAAAATGATAAAATAAAAAATAAATAATAGTACCTTGGTTTTTGTGGAAGTTTACCATAAATAAGCGGAGCAATAAAGTAGGCTTTATTCTTGTCAAGTCTTTTAAGCTCTATCTGAATAGATTCACGCTGTTCGGAATTATCTTTAAAATACTCGGCAAGTTTTATTCTTTTGTTTAGGAGTTCCGAATCATTTTCATATTTATGTAATAAATGATAAAGATATTGTTGTCCAACCGGCGATGTGTTTCTATCCAGTATAGCGAAAACATCATCTAAATTTAAATCTTTCCAAGTTTTGTCATCAACAAATTCGGTGTTATTCTGTTGCTTTTTGATTTGATGAAGATAAGAAATAAAATCAAAGTTGCGAAACTTAATGATTGGTTTTGTCCAATTATTGCGGATTTCTTTTAATTTCTTTTTCCCATTGAAAAACATAAATTAAAATACTTTATAATTAAAATAAAATCAAATTATGTTAAGGATTCTCAGTAGAAATATAATAAAAAACGAAAGATGGTAAGATGGGAAACAAAAAATAAGACTTTTCCATGTTGAGTACTTTATACAAAATATCCCTCAAAGCGAACTTTGTCCTAAAAATAACATTGAGATCAAGATTATGGAGTATAGTGTACATTTTACTATATAGATATGTTTACTAAAGTAAACATCATGCATTCATAATCTCCATTTTTAATAGAAATTTTTTGGACTAAAATTTGCTTTAGAAAAAATATTTCTTAATAACAAAATTTCTACCAAAATGAGACAACTTAAGTTATTGTTACTTCCAATTGTCATTTTAAGCTTTTACTATTCTTCAAATATTGTTGCTCAACGTATATTGCCAATAGGGCGGAACAAAAATTTCAAATTTACCAAACTCCCAAATAAAAAAATTGTAAAAAGAAAACCACAAACCAAAAAGAGAGTGTATCATCCTCAAAATATTATGCAACTTAATAATGGCGAACCAATTGATGAAGGCTCTAATTACAATATTGATTATAATGATAATTATGAGCAACATATTATCGAGAATGAAACCCAAAACCATAAAACGAATACGGATGAAGATTATTTTCCCTATTTAGATTTCCCACTAAGATTTACAAATGCTAAAATTGAATATCTGAAAACGATTGAAAAAAACAATGCACTACAAGCAGAAATTTACAAAATGAAGATAAAATTAAAAGTTACAAAAGATGATTATTTTAATCCGTTTGCAGTAATGCTTGAATATGCAAAAGGTGCAACGCAATTGGAAGTTTTTAATGAAGATGAACAATTTTTGTATTGGAATAAAAATTATACTTTTGAAAAAGAGATAGAGATTCAGCAGCAAGGATTTGTAAATTTACAAATTGGTTATTATGATATTGTACGAGATAGATTTTATAGTGAAAAATCAACTACCCCAAAAACAAATCTCCTGATTTATATTAAATCACACTGAGCATAAAATTTATAAACAAAAACTTTGTTTATATTAAGATTTATATAAGAAAATTATTTTGCGAGGAAATTTATGAATAGATGATTTTGCTTTTATAAAGTGGAAGTAATTGTAAAATTGAAATCCTATTTGTCTTAAACCCAAATTATGCATTAGAATTTGGAAATTGTTTATAAAACTCTAATATGCAATAAGTTAAAGAGACTTTTTAACTTAACCATTCCTAATGCTTTGCATTAGAATAATTGCTTTTATTACAATAGTTTAGAGCTATTCTGTTTTTCTATTGCATAATTCGGGTTAAATATAGCTCGTATAAATTATCCGTGTAAAGTTTCACAAAGTTGTTGATGCTTTCCTTTTTGCGTCTGGTGTTTTACTTCTTTCGTCTTACGTTTGAATTACCCCGACATTAAATTTAGGTAATTCGGGATTATTATTGGCAATTTCAATTGATTTTGAAATGTATTCTCTTGTTTTAGCCGGATCTATAATTTCATCAACCCAAAGCCTGGCAGCAGCATAAAGTGCAGAGCTTTTATCTTCGTACGATTTTATAATTTCGTCAAGTAATTTCTTTTTATCTTCTTCGCCAAATTCTTTTCCTTGCTTTTCCATTTGTCTTACTTTTATATCCAGCAAAACACTGCTGGCTTGCGAGCCGCCCATAACGGAAATTTTTGCATTCGGATAAGCGTAAATAAATCTGGGATCGTAAGCTTTACCGCACATTGCATAATTTCCGGCTCCGTAACTGTTTCCTACAATAATTGTAATTTTAGGCACAACGGAATTTGCAACGGCATTAACCATTTTTGCTCCGTCTTTAATTATACCGCCGTGCTCCGCTTTGCTCCCGACCATAAATCCGGTTACATCTTGCAAGAAGACCAAGGGTATTTTCTTTTGGTTACAGTTCATAATAAATCGTGTAGCCTTATTTGCACTATCGGAATAAATTACACCGCCGATTCTCATTTCACCTTCTTCGGTTTTAACAATTTTACGCTGATTGGCTACAATTCCAACCGCCCAGCCGTCGATGCGGGCATAAGCTGTTATTATTGATTTTCCGTAACCTGCTTTGTATTCGTCAATTTCGGAATTATCAACTATTCGTGCAATAAGTTCGTAGGTATCGTATTGGTCAATTGTATCTTCGGGTA
>JALSNL010000441.1 GCA_026987055.1 Melioribacteraceae bacterium
GCCAATAATATGTTATAAATAAAACTTTTTTCATTTTAAGGTTTTTTTAAAGTAAGCCAACTTTTGCATAAAACCAACGGCTACATTTATTTCATTTTCTTTGCGTTAGGTTTTTACTTTGTACGGATTTACACAAACGTTTTTGAATTTATTAAACTTTTAATTTGTCTTTTTTCTAAAACCTAAAAGTATTGAACCGGCAATCAACAAATAAATAACACCAACCGAAGCCCAAGATACATTGCGATAAAAGAAAAACGAATCGGGATGACAAATTACATCAACTTTATGTTTTCCTTCCGGAACAACAACGGACATAACAGCGTGGTCGGTTTTATAAATTTTTTCTACTTGTTTGTTATCTATATAAATTTTCCATCCCGGCGGATAGAACAACTCCGATAGAACAAGCAGAGAAGTTTTATCGGTAAAAACATCCAAGCTCAGTTTGTTCGGATTAAAATCTTTAACGGTTACCAAAGCGGAATCCGGTTTTGAAATGTTTCCGGTTAAATTTTCTTCAAGTATTGCCGTTTGTTCGGCGTCAAAATCGGAAGAATTTATTTTTTCCAATCTTTTATATTCGTCTTTTATAATTTCGGCTTTGCCTACAAAAAATCCGCGTGGAAGATTATTGTTGTATTTATACAAGTATAGCTTTTTTGCTTTATCCGCATTAACCAAAGTTAGATTAGGATTTGCTACAGGTTGCTGTAATACAACATATTTAACATTAAGGAATTTCATTACATTCCAATTTAGCGGAAAGTTTTTGTTTGGTCCTCCGTAATAACAATTTTGTACAAGTTCTTCTATTGTGTACATTTTAATTGCACTATATCCGCCAATGGTTTGTTGATTATATCCCCAACGGTTATCGCCCATTAATTGTCCTACGGGAAAAATTCTGAATAAAGACTTGTCGTTTCCCAAATATTTGTCAACGGCATTTTTTTGAAATACAACTTTATTTAAGTCGTTACGTTTTGTATAGTCTTCTCCGTAGTAGTTTTGTACGGTAATCAAATCGAAAGAAGCTATTACTAAAATTATTATTCCAAAAGAAGTAAAAGAAATTTTTTTATAAAAATAAGCAAGTAAAGCTCCGCCGCCAATTATAAGAATTGCAAAATATCTTATTAAGTCTTTGTTAAAATAACTTTGGCGTATTTTTTTTAACATATCTTTTACTTGTGCGTTGTAATTCTCTGTAGATTTCATAAATTCAAAGCCGCTGCTCATTAACCAAATTAAAATTCCAAGAAATAAAAATGCACCTATAACATAAAGTATGTTTTTATTTACTTCTAAAGAAGGTTTAGCAATTTTAAGGTTCGATAAATAATTTAATCCATAAGCAGCAAGTACAACAAACACAAAAGATGTAACCGTTACGCTCATTGCAGGAGCACGGAATTTGTTGAAGTAGGGAAAGTAATTATAGAACAATGAATAAAATGATTCAAAATGTCTTCCGAAAGAAAGTAAAATTAAAAATGCGGCAAATATTCCAAGACTAAAAACAAAATTATTTTTTCTAAGTACAAACAATGCTATAAATGCAAGCATCAAGGTTAATATACCAACATAATCGAACAAAGTATGAAACGGCATAAAGCCCCAATACAAAGGCAGTCTTTGGTTTTTTAATTGCGGAAAATCTTTTCCCGTATATTTTTCTCCGTAAATTCCACCGTAAGCATGTGGAATAACCAATCTCATTAATTCCAAAGGATGTGTTGACCATTGCGTTGCATATTGCATGGAAACACCATCGGAAGATTTGGCTTTTGCAACGTTTTTCTTTTTCAGATCTATTGTTGTTTTCCCTCTTTTGGAATATGGCAAATATTCTTTATTAAGCAAAAGAGGTTGAGCCGCCATTCCGAAAGAAATAGCAACGGCAAGTATTAAAAGTGCGGATGTTTTTATAAAGTCGGTAACCTTTCCATCAATTAAATTTTTAACAATCGGGTAAACACCAACTGCAAACAGAAGCATTGCGGTATAAAATATAATTTGATAATGTCCGGTTCTTATTTGTATTCCGAAAGCAAGTGCAAATAAAGCGGCTGATAGAATTGTTCTTTTATCAATAAAGTATTTAAACGAAAAAAGAATCCAAGGCAAATACATTAACGCTCTGAATTTTCTAAAATGTCCCTCTATCCAAAGACCTTTATAGTGCGGAAGAAGAACAAACATTAAAGCTCCGGTAAAAGCAACAAGAGGCGACATTTTTAAATAACGTAAAAAAAGAAACATTCCAATTCCGGCAAAAAGATAATAAATAAAAATATTTCCGAATGCACTTTGTAACCAAGCCAATAAATTATCAACGGAAAATGCAAGCGGACCAATATCATTATAGTGAGGCATGCCGGCAAATATTGCAGGATTCCAGAATGCAAGTTCACCGGTCTTTTTAGTAAACTCGTTAATCAAATGAGTTTTACCTACACCGGCAACTACGTCTGTTCCTTGCGGTGAAAGTCCGTCTAATGCAGTAGGTTTATTTAATATAAGTAAGATTATAAAAATTAAAGCAAGGAATAGCCAATTTTGTTGTTTTGTTGAAAGTCCGAACATTTCGGATTTATTATTAGAAACATTTTTTACAGTTTGTTTCTTTTTACTCATTGTTGCCTCTTGTTATTTATAGTAGTTACGAACAAAGCCCGTAAACTCATCTTTTTTAAAAATTATTCTTTTAATAAAAGCATTTATAAAACCTAAACCGTAACCCCAAATTTGTGTTACAACAATTATCGGGATATACGGAAAGACTTTTGCATCTTTATATTTTATAATTCCGTGTATTGCCATTAACAACAATATTAAAATTCCAAATAAAATAAACGGTAAAAATATTTTTGGAAATATAATTGCAAGTATAATAAAAGCAAAAGATATAATAGTTCCTATTGCAGGGAAAAAGTGTACCGGCTCTAACATTTTATTATCTATCTTATAAAGATTTATTCTTGCAACGCCCCAATTATAAACTTGCTTAAAAAATTTTTTTACGGAAATTCTTCTTTTATGGTAAACCATTGCATCGGAAACTTTAATAATCGGTTCACCGGTAGAAAGAATTCTATTACTAAATTCAATATCTTGACCGTGGCGAAGCTTTCCCATTCCCCCGATTTTTTTAACAATATCTGCACGAACACCCATATTAAAACTGCGCGGATAATATTTGGAAATTTTCTTTTTTGAATGTCCGCGTATTCCGCCGGTTGTAATAAATGAAGTCATAGAGTAATCAATTGCTTTTTGGATAGGTTTAAAGTTTGGTAAAACTCCATCCGGACCACCGAATCCGGCAACATCTATTTTTTCCACTTCTTTTTTATAGGCGGAAAGCCAGTTCTCATCGGCAATGCAATCGCTATCTATAAAAATAAAATATTTCCCTTTGGCGTTTTTCATCCCGAGATTTCGTGCTTCACCCGGTCCTTTATGGTTTTGACCCAGCATTCTTAAATTTAATTTATACTTACTTGCTAGCTTTTCTATTACATCTTTTGTGTTATCGGTGGAACCGTCATCAACAATAATTATTTCAAAATCGGTTTTGGAAATTGTTTGTTTGGAAAGCGAATCCAACAACTCTTTAATTTCATCTGCACGGTTATAAGTAGGAACAATTACAGAAAATAAAAAATCGTAAGAAGACATAGTTTCCCTTTGATTATTTTTTTTCTTTGATGCTGTATGAATCATCTTTTTTTGTGTTGTGAGCAAGCATTTCGCCAATAAGACCAAGGGAGAAAAATTGGACTCCTACAATTATCAACAATGTTCCAAGATATAAGACGGGACGATTGCTTAAATTTATTTTATGAGCAAACCATAAAATGGATAAATAACCGTCAATTAAAACTCCGGCAAGAAAACTTATGGCACCGAGCAAACCGAAGAAATGAAGAGGTCGTTGAATATATCTTGTAGTAAAAATCACGGTTATTAAATCAATAAAACCTTTAAAGAATCTTGAAATTCCGAATTTGGTTTTACCGTATCTTCTCGGATGATGTTTAACTGCTATTTCGGAAATTTTAAAACCTTTCCAATCCGCCAAAACCGGAATATATCTGTGAAGCTCTCCGTGAACATTTACGTTTTTAACAACAACTTTTCTGTAGGCTTTAAGTCCGCAATTAAAATCGTGAATTTTAATCCCGCTCATCAAACGGGTAATATAATTAAAGAAACGGGAAGAATATTTTTTAATAAACGGATCATGTCTTTGTTTTTTCCAACCGGAAACCAAATCGTAACCGTTGGTAAGTTCTTTTAATAAGTTTGGAATTTCGGAAGGATCGTCTTGTAAATCGGCATCCATTGTAATTACGGCATCACCTGTTACATTTTGAAATCCAACATTTAAGGCGGCGGATTTACCATAGTTTTTTCTAAAACTTATATATTTAATTTTATTATCTGTTTTTGCCATTGTGCGAATAACTTGCAAGGAATTATCATCACTTCCGTCATCAACAAAATAAATTTCATAATCCGGAGATATATTTGTAAATGCTTTTTTAATTTCGTTAACTAAAGTGGTCAACGATTCTTCTTCGTTATAAAGAGGAACCAAAACAGAAACCTTTCTAAAAGGGAACTTAGTTAAATTAGTTTCTTTTTTAATAATATTACTTGATTTACTTCTATTATAATAACGCTTTCCGGCGTAATTACTTTTACTTCTTCTATTATTATAGTGTTTGCTTTTGCCTTGTGACGCTTCTTTGGGTTGTTCTTTCGAAACATCCTTTTTTTCTGCAGAGTTTGGGTTTTGTCTGTTTTTGTTTGAGAAGTTAGGTTTATTTTTCGTATTATTTTTCTTGTTTATAGGTTTTTCAACACTATTCTTATCTTTTTCTGATTCCAACAAAAAGCCTCATGTCATTATTTATTACTTAATTATCAATTGTTAAATAGGAATGTTAAAATTAACTTAATATAACGCTAAAATCAATTTGATTAAATAAGAACGATAATTCCAAATCAAATATTTTAGAACAAATATTTAATTTATTTATACAATAAATAACAAAAATTATCGTTTACTCTATTACAAAAGCGGAATTGTGGATGTTGGAAAAAGAACTTATAATAAAATGTAAAAACGGTGATGGAGAAGCATTCAGATATTTAATGCTAAACTATAAAAATAAACTCTTCGGTTATCTTTGGAGGTTTGGAAAAGATCAATTTCATACCGAAGAAATGTTTCAAGAAACTTTGATAAAGGTATGGAAAGGTATTTCAAATTATAATGATAAAAATAAATTTTCATCATGGCTGTTTACAATAGCACATAATGTTGCAATAGATTATATAAGAAAAAAAAATTTAATATTAAGTGTGAATATAGATACGCTAAAATCTAATCCAACTCAAAATATTCATGATGACAAGTTTATTCAAAAAGAAACTGTTAATCTCATTATTGAAGCTGTTGATATTTTATCTGAAAAACAAAAGCGGGTTTTCCTTTTAAGGCAGCATGGAGAATTATCGTTTAAGGAAATAGCAAAAATAACAAATGAACCATTGAATACAGTATTAAGCCATATGAACTATGCAATTAAAAAAATAAGAAAACAATTGGAAGTTAAATATGAATTACGATGAAAAAAATATAGTAGAGAAATTTGAACAAGAAGTATGGTTGTATTTAGATCAGAGTTTACCCGAAAAACGAATGAAATATTGGGATAAAAAATTAGAAGAAAACAATTACTTAAAAAATGTAATTAATAATATTAAGTATGTTACAAACAGCTATAATGGCATTCAACAACCTATATTGAATGACGAACGTTTTAATAGTATGGTTGATAAAACAATAAAAAGCAAAACGCTATTTAATAATAAAATAAAGCAATATTTCATAAAAGAAGAAAGAAAAATCTATCAAGGGAAATTAGCTTTTTTATTTACTCTTTTAATCATGGTGTTTTCATTTATAATAATAAACAACAAAAAGAATTTTATAAAAAAAAATATAACTGTTAAAACTTCAATATATATGGACTGGAATGCAAATTCTATTGATAAAAAAATAAATAAAATTAATACAAGAATAAAATTGGTCCGGAACGAAGATTTTAGAAATTATTATTACAATAGAATTATAGACAATCAATGGAAAAAAAACACAATAGAAATAGGAAGTAAAATTAGAAAAATAAAGATTAATTTAGAAAATTATAAATTTTAACAGGAGACAATCATGAAAAGAAGAATAAGAGTTTTAATAAATTTAATATTGATAATATTTTTTACCTTTGAATTAAAAGCTCAAACGAAAATACCAAAACCTCCCAAACCTCCAAAAATTAATTTTGATTTTGATTTTGACGGTGTTTTTAAAATGAAACCG
>JALSNL010000442.1 GCA_026987055.1 Melioribacteraceae bacterium
TTTTTACACATTATCCTTAAAAAAGGAGGATGCAATGAGTTCAAATTATAAAAAACTCTTAAAAAATCTCCTCGAATCGGCAGACATAAAAATAAACGGCAATAATCCTTGGGATATTCAAGTTAAAGACGAAAGGTTTTACAAACGTGCAATTACGGAAGTTGAACTTGGCTTTGGTGAAGCATACATGGACGGATGGTGGGAGTCCGAAAAAATTGACGAACTTATTTTTAGAATACTTCGCTCCGATTTGGTTTCCAAAGTTAATCATAATTTTAAAGTTGCTCTACAGTTAGCCGGCTTTTGGTTAATTAATATGCAGGCACGCCGAAGAGCATTCCAAATCGGTAAAGCTCATTACGATTTGGGAAATAATTTATTCCAAAATATGTTGGATAAAAGAATGACTTACAGTTGTGCATATTGGAAAGACGCAGAAACGTTAGACGAAGCACAAGAAAATAAATTGGAATTAATTTGTAAAAAATTATACCTTCAACCCGGAATGAAAGTTTTGGATATCGGTTGCGGTTGGGGTGCTTTCGGTAAATATGCCGCTGAAAAATACGGCGTTAAAGTTGTAGGAATTACAGTTTCCAAAGAACAAATTAAACTGGGTAAACAACTATGCAAAGACTTGCCTGTTGAATTCCGATTGATGGATTATAGAGACTTGAATGAAAAGTTCGATAGAATAGTTTCCATCGGAATGATTGAACATGTAGGTTATAAAAATTACAAACAGTATTTTAATGTTGCCGATAGATGTTTAACCGACGACGGAATATTTTTATTACATACAATAGGACATGAAAAATCCGTTAAAAGTACTGATGCTTGGACGCACAAATATATTTTTCCAAACGGAATGCATCCTTCCATTAAACAATTGGGCGAAGCAATTGAAGGATTATTTTTAATAGAAGATTTACAGAATATTGGAGCCGACTATGATAAAACATTAATGGCTTGGTATAAAAATTTTTCAAACAATTGGAATAAAATTAAAAAAGACTACGACGAAAGATTTTTCAGGATGTGGAAATACTTTTTACTTTCAAGTGCAGGTTCATTCAGAGCAAGACACAATCAAGTTTGGCAAATTGTATTAACTAAAAAAGGTTTGCTTGGAGGTTATAAAACTTTTAGATAAGGAAAAATTATTTTATGAAGGAATTAACGTTTGATGATTATCTTTTAAATTTTAATTATAATGAAAGAAAAGAAATGAAAATTCAAATTCCGGAGTTATTGGAATTACTGATTGAGAATAAAGTTCAATTTATTGATGTGCGTTTTAAAGAAGAATTTACATTATGGAATTTTTCTTTCTCTAAAAATATTCCTTTAAATGAACTTCCCAAACGCTTAACCGAATTAGACAAATCCAAATTAATTGTTACAGCTTGTCCGCATTACGATAGAGCAATTATGGGAAGAATTTTATTAGTTGAGCATGGATTTAACTCCCGTTATCTTACAAACGGACTACTTGGACTAGCAGATTATTTACGCGGGGACAATGCAAATAAACTGTTTAAGCAGTTGCAAAAATAATTAATTGCTTACAAAATAATTTCATGAGTTAGAACTGTAGTTTAACTTAATTTAGGTTAAACTTTAATTTTAGCAAATTACTAATATAAATTAATATAAGAATGGTAAATTTTTAGGTTTATTCTTATTTTAGATTAGAAAAATACTTCATACTATTTAAGTAAACTAAAAGGGAAAATTTGGGGCACTCACATAATCATCCACACTCTGCCGAAACAAGCGGACTAAAATTAGCTATTACAATTTTATTAAATTTTCTAATCACAATAGTTGAAATTATTGGTGGAATTATTTCGGGAAGTCTTTCCTTAATTTCCGATGCACTCCATAATTTCAGTGATGGAATTGCCGTAATAATCAGTTACATTGCCATACGATTAAATAGAAGACCTAAAGATGAAAAATACACATTCGGATATAAAAGAGCCGAAATTTTAGCTGCTGTTTTTAATGCTTCCGTTTTAATTGGCATTAGTTTATACTTATTTTTTGAAGCTTACAATAGATTTACAAATCCGGAACATGTGCAAGGCGGATTGATGACGGTTGTTGCATCAATTGGGTTATTGGCTAATGTTATCGGCACTTTGCTTTTAAAATCCGGTTCTAAAAATAACATGAATATACGTGCCGCTTATTTACATTTATTAAGTGATGCTGTTTCAAGTGTAGGTGTAATTATCGGAGGATTATTTATTTATTTCTATAATATCTATTGGATAGATCCATTGCTAACGGTTCTGATTTCTCTTTATATTATTCGAGAAAGCTATTCGATAGTAAGAGAAGCTACTGAAGTTTTAATGATGGCTGCACCACCGGATTTATCAATTAAAGAGTTAGAAAAAGAATTATTAACTTTGGAAGGAATTAAAAACATCCACCACGTACATTTATGGAAAATAAATGAGCATGATATTCATTTTGAAGCTCACGTAAATGTAAAAGACCAAATGATAAGCAACACGGAAATATTATTAGAAGAGGCGGAAAAACTTTTGCATGATAAATTTGATATCGGACACGTAACTTTACAATTTGAATGTACACGATGTGAAAACGGATCATTGTTATAGTCTTATACAACTCAATATTTTCATTTTACTAATTTCTGCTTTTTTTCTTTTACATAACTTATCATAAAATAAAGATTTGGTACAAACTTCATATTCTTGTAATCCCCAAATTTGACATTCCCGATAAGTTTCTTTACATTTCGTTTATTATCGAATTATCAAAAGTAATGTCAAGAGAAAACACTAAAATATTTAAAGCACTTTCGGATACATCCAGACTGCGTATATTAAAAATGCTGCAGGCAAAATCACTTTGTGTTTGCGAAATGCAAGATGTACTGGGCTTGGCAGTTTCTACGGTTTCAAAACATCTAAGCATTTTACGTGATGCCGGATTTATTATTGAAGAAAAAGAAGGCAAATGGGTTAACTATATGATTAATCCGCATCCTAAGGATTTACGAATATCTTCTATCTTATCTTCATTGGATTTTTGGATTTCCGATGAGGATATTATTATAAAAGATAAAAAGAAAATTAAAAATATTAACAGACATATTGTTTGTGCAAAATAATTTTTTTAAACTTATATTTCGTTATTTGGCGAAATATAATAATATAAATTATGAATTGGAAAGAAGAATATAAATCATTTTTATGGATATTGGCAATATTTCTATTTGCTTACTTCATGCCATTGGATAATAATAAATTTACATCCGCAATTTTTGATGCATTGAATTTAACAAAATGGTATGCTCAGGAACATGTTCTTTTATGTTTAATTCCCGCTTTTTTTATTGCAGGAACAATTGCAGTATTCATTAGTCAAGCTTCGGTAATTAAATATTTTGGAGCTAAAGCTAAAAAGTGGGTTGCATATCTTGTTGCTTCCCTATCAGGCTCAATACTTGCTGTCTGCTCTTGTACCGTACTTCCTTTGTTTACAAGCATTCATAAACGCGGTGCAGGTTTGGGTCCGGCAATTACTTTTCTTTATTCGGGTCCGGCAATAAACATATTAGCTATTATTTTGACTGCACGCATTTTAGGTATGGAACTTGGAATTGCCAGAATTATAGGTGCAGTTATTTTTAGTATTGTAATCGGTCTTATTATGTCATTTTTATACAGAAAAGAAGAATCGGAAAAAGCCAAAGCTCAACTTGCAATGCCGGATATTCCCGAAGAAAGACCTTTGTGGCAAACTTCTTTTCATTTTTTTGTTCTAGTTGCTATACTTGTTTTTGCAACTTGGGGCAAGCCTAATTCCGATACCGGATTATTTTCTTTTATAGCAAAACATAAATGGATGATTACAGGACTTTTCGGATTATTTTTATCTACTTCTCTAATTTTTATTATAAAGTTAAACAAATTTTTGGTTATTCTCGGAACCGTTATTGTAATAATATTATCACTTACATTTAGTCAAACACCATTAATTCCTTACACATCGGCAATAATAATATTAACATTACTTTTATCATTTGCCAAAGAAGAAGCAAATCAATGGCTTGGTGAAAGTTGGGATTTGGCAAAACAAATTTTACCACTTCTTTTAATAGGTGTTTTGGTTGCCGGATTTTTATTAGGTTATCCCGGCGGCGGTACCGGAATAATTCCTTCGTATTGGATAAGTAATCTGGTAGGCGGTAATTCTCTTTTTGCTAATTTCTTTGCTTCCGTAGTTGCCGCATTTATGTATTTTGCAACTTTAACGGAAGTACCGATATTACAAGGTTTAATGCATAACGGAATGGGAAATGGTCCCGCACTGGCTTTGTTATTGGCAGGTCCGGCTCTCTCTTTACCAAATATGCTTGTAATTAGAAAAGTAATCGGGACGGAAAAAACTATTGTTTATGTAACGCTCGTTGTAATAATGGCAACAATTAGCGGAATGATTTTCGGAGCTTTTTACTAGTTAGTAAAAAATATTTTTTAAGTGAAATAATAAAATTATAGGAGTAAAAATGTTAAATATTAAAGTGGTTGGAACCGGATGTAAAAATTGTTTAAAGTTAGAAGAACTTTGCAACGAAGTAGTTAATGAAAATAAATTAGATGCTACCATAGAAAAGATAGAAGATATGGAACTATTTGGCGACTTAGGTATTTTTGTTACTCCCGGACTTATTGTAAACGAGAAAGTTTTAAGTCAAGGTAAAATACCTACAAAATCAACCTTGAAACATTGGCTTGAAAAACTTATTTAAATTTTATGTTAATTAAACAAAGAGAGTCACCAATTGAATAGAAAGAAAAAATTAAAATTTTTAGATAGATTTTTAACGCTTTGGATTTTTCTCGCAATGTTTGCCGGAGTTTTTTCGGGTTATCTTTTTCCTAAAGTAACTGAATTTTGGAATTTTTTTCAAGTCGGTACAACTAATATCCCTATTGCCGTCGGACTAATCTTGATGATGTATCCGCCTTTGGCAAAAGTGAGATATGAAGAATTGGGGGATGTATTTAAGGATACCAGGATACTTTCTCTTTCACTTGTGCAGAACTGGATTATCGGTCCTATACTGATGTTCATTCTCGCCGTTGTATTTCTGAAAGATTATCCGGAATATATGGCAGGGCTGATTATGATTGGTCTTGCCAGATGCATTGCAATGGTAATTGTTTGGAACGATCTTGCCAACGGTGACCGAGAATATGCTGCCGGATTGGTTGCTTTCAATTCAATATTCCAAGTGCTTTTCTATTCTCTATTTACGTATCTGTTTCTTACGGTTATACCCGAATGGCTGGGTATGCAGTCTTTTGTTGTTGATATTACTATCGGACAAATAGCTGAAAGCGTATTAATTTATCTTGGTATTCCATTCTTTGCCGGAATTTTTACTCGCTACTTCTTTATTAAAACAAAAGGAAGGAATTGGTACGAGCGAAAATTCATACCCAAGTTAAGCCCATTGACTCTTTATGCCCTGCTTTTTACAATAGTTGTAATGTTCTCGCTTAAAGGCAAGTTAATTGTTTCCATTCCTTACGACGTTGTTCTGATAGCGATTCCGCTGATACTCTATTTTGTAATAATGTTTTTTATTTCTTTTTATATGAGCAAAAAATTCGGGGCAGATTATTCTAAAACCACAACACTTAGTTTCACTGCGGCAAGTAATAACTTTGAACTTGCAATAGCAGTAGCAGTAGCCGTATTCGGGATAAACTCCGGGGAAGCTTTCGCTGCAGTAATTGGTCCCCTTGTGGAAGTTCCGGTTATGATTTTACTAGTTGATGTTGCACTGAAATTAAGAAATAAGTATTTCAAAACTTCGTAAATAAATAATATTAAATTTACTAATTTAATAGGAGTTAAAATTATTGATTAATGCACACAGAAAAATAACAGTTCTTGTAACTGGTGAAAGTGAACACCCGACTAAAATAAATTTACAATCCGGTAAGTTTAAGATGATAATTGACGAACCGAAAATGATGGGCGGAACAGACGAAGGTCCATCTCCGATTCAAGTTCTGTTAATGTCGCTTGCCGGATGTCTAAACGTAACAGGACAGGAAATAGCAAGACAAAAAGGATTAAATCTTAACGGAATGAAAATTAAAATTGAAGGAGTTATGAATCCTTGTACTTTTATCGGCTGTTCATTTGAAGGACGTGCCGGTTTTCAGAATATTGTCGTTAATGTGGAAGCAGATATGCCCGGAGTTTCTGATGAAGAAAAAGCAAACTGGTTAGAGGAAACCGAACGACGATGTCCGGTTACTGATAATATTAAAGCCGACACAAATGTGAAAGTTTTAGTTAGGTAAATAAAG
>JALSNL010000443.1 GCA_026987055.1 Melioribacteraceae bacterium
ACTATATTATCTATCTTTTTACTTCTATAAATAATTCCTTCAAAATTTTTGGTGCAGTCATCAAAAGTATGTACCTTAGTGTCTTCTTCTTCTTCTTGTTTTAATTTTTTAACTTCGCTTTCAAGAATATTTATTTTATTTAAAAGACTTTGCTTTTGCTCTCCGCTTTCTTGATTTAATTTTTCCCTAAGTGATAATAGAAATTTTTCTTCCTCTGCTAAGGTATGCTTTAATATTTCTTTTTCGGTTATAGTTTCCGTCAGCTTTTGCTTGCTTTCAAAAAATGAAAGCACCCAATTAACAAAACCGCCAAGTAAAACCGGAATGAAAAAAGCTATATAATTTAATTTGATTTGAAAATAGCTGAAAGCAATGTATGAAACAAAGAGTACTATTAAAAATGTAACATAATATAGCCAAGTTTTTTTATCAATAATATATATGACCAACAAAGCTAAAAACCCAAAAATAAAAAAAGAAATATTTTTGAAGCTATTGTTTAACCAATTACCTGTTAACAAATTATTCAAAGCAATTGCATGCAAACCAACACCTGGCAGTTCTTCATCAAAACCGGTTGAAATGTTTTTGGCAATTAAAGGATCACTAACTCCAATGATAATAATTTTATTTGCAAATTCTTTTAATTCAGGATTATTGTTTTCTACCATTTCAAAAAATTCTAATAAACTGTAATTTTTAAATCTTTGCCATGAAGTTGAAAAGTTCACTTCCATCGCTATAGGAAAATCTTTTTTTGAACTTAATTGAGCGGCAAATGATTTTATAGTTTCTTCTTTAATTTTTATTTTATTCGGAATTATTATACCATCGTCTTTGATTATATTTATATGTCCGGTTACAACATCATCCAGTTCTTTTGAAGGAGCCGGTAAAATTAACGAACCACCAATAAACGAGTTGTTAACTTTTGAAATGTTTTCTGCTATTGAAGAAAGTACTACTTTTTTTGAATTTTGAATTGTCTTATTTAGTACACTATTATAAATAGATTGCGAAGTAATATTATCTGATAAAAAAACCTCCAAACCTATTTTCTTAACATTCAGTTTTGTTAAGTTTCGAATTAGTAGTGCGTAATAACTTCTTTTTAAAGGCCAATCTCCTAAGTTTTCTATATCGTTGGTTGTAATATGAATAACAATAATATCACTATCGGGCGGTTCTTCTCCTTTAACTTGATAAAAAGAATTTTCAATACTTTGATTAATAGAATCAGACTGTTTATGAAACACAAAAACAGCAAATAATGCTAATAAAGTAATGAATATTGTTGCTAATCTTTTATCATCTATTGCCATTTAATAATCACTTAGTTGAAAGTATTTTGTAAACAAACTAATTTACAAAAATTTTAATATTATTATAAGTAAGATTTATAAATATATAGGAAAAAGAAATGAAATTAATAATAAATAGCTTAAAGGTTTTTACAAAAGGAAATAAAAATAACAAACCCATAATTTTTGTACACGGATTTCCTTACAATCATACAATGTGGGATAAACAAATAGAAGCTTTAAAAGATAAATATTATTGTGTTTCCTATGATATTAGAGGACTTGGTGAAAGTTATATTGGAGACGGACAATATACAATGGAAGCTTTTGTATGGGATTTATATTCCATTATTGATGAATTAAAATTAGATAAACCTGCATTATGCGGGCTTTCAATGGGCGGATATATTGCTTTACGTGCGGTTACCAAAGAAGAAAAAAGATTCGGTTCTTTAATTCTTTGTGATACACGAAGTGAAGCTGATAATAATGAAGGGAAATTAAAACGTTCCAATGCAATCAATAAAATAAATGTTGAAGGTATTGAAGCATTTGTGGATGAATTTGTTCCGGGGTGTTTTCATCCGAAAATAAAAGAACGTAATAATGAGATGTACCAAAGAATTTTGAATGAATGTAAAACTCAAAATCCTATTGGCGTTAAAGGTGCTTTAATTGCAATGCTTAGCAGGTTAGATACAACCGAAAGTTTAGAAAATATTTCACTTCCAACTTTAGTTTTAGTCGGCAAAAAAGACGCATTAACACCACCAAAACTTATGAAAGAATTAGCGCACAAAATACCTGGAGCGAAATTGGTTGTTGTTCCAAAATCGGGTCATATGACACCGTTGGAAAACCCTAATTTTGTAAATAGTAAAATTCTTACCTTCTTAAAAAATTTAGACAAATAAGTTTATCTATTTATAATTTTTATTGCTGTTACACATTGTTTTACTCTGGCTGAGCAAAACAATGTGTAACAAATTACTTTTCCAATAAAAGAAATTGTAATTTAACCAACCTACTATCTATATTAAACACTATTTGGTTTACGGATTTTTATTGTCATACCGGTTTGCCTGTCCGCCATCTTGTTGGGCTCGGCGATTTTTGCAATATTAGTTTACCCGCCGTATTTTTGGCGGGGTATCCGTTTGTTCAATAGATTCTCCGCCTAGCAACATGGCGGACAAGCTGGTATTATACAAAAAGCGTATAAACCGGAATGACAGTTTGAGGTGTTTCATAAATCCGAAAACCGCTTTAGTTTTAGTATACTTCAAAGCTGATTGATAATAACTAATAAAATAATACTCACTTATTTAGTGGGTGTTACCTTTAAATTGTTCTTTACAAAAAATTTTAAAAAGTAATTTAATTTTTATGCATAGCCTTCGATAATAAAACAGATATTTTATAGCATTAATTAAAAATTGTATTTACAAAAAATGGGGGTTAAGCATGAGTTATGCAAAGCAAATTTTTCTAGTTGTGTTTTTTGTACTACTAGCAACATCTTCATCTTCTTATGGAAAACATTTATATGAAGGAGAAGAGTATTTAGCTTTCGCTGAAGAAATGCCACAACCTATAGGTGGATTACAGGCTATTTATAAACTGATCGAATATCCTGAACTTGCTAAGAATGCAGGCTTGCAAGGAAAAGTTTATGTATTGGCATTTATAGATGCAAGTGGTAATGTAGAAGATGTAAAAGTAATTAAAGGTATTGGTGGAGGTTGTGATGAAGCTACAGTTAAAGCAGTAAAACAGTGCAAATTTACACCCGGAAAATCAAAAGGAAATAACGTAAAAGTAAAAATGTCTCTTCAAATTCAATTCAAATTAAAATAATACGGATATTATGAATTTTATTAAAAACTTAACAATTGTAAGAAAAATCCAACTTGGATTTTTAATTTTCGGAGCTATTTCAACAGTTATTGTTATCAGTAATTATATTAGCATAACCAAAATGTCTGATTCCAAAGATGCTTTATATTCAAAATTTATTGAACCAAAAGAAAAAGCTGATGAATTATATTCCGAATATCAAAAAATTCAATTCATTATGCTAAAATTCTCCATTGCAGAATTTTCATCTGACTTCAAGAATAATATTCAAGAATATAACAATCATAAAGAAATTGTAGATAGTTTAATAAATTCTTTTAAACATGAAACGGCAAATGCCGATATTCCGGTCAATATTAATGAAATAAAAACAATATGGGAAAATTATAAAAATATTGTAGCCGACGGAATTATTAGTGCGGCGGCTTCTCAAAGTTATGATATGGCTGCAGTAATAGCCACAACCTCCGGCGAAGAGGTTGGACAAAAATTAGTTGGCAGTTTAGAGAAAATCATTACACAATTACGCATTAATTCTAATGAGCTTAATAAGCAATTTAGCAACGCTGAAAGAAGAGCTATTATCTACTTAATAGCAGGTGTAATTACAGGAACATTTATTTTATTTTTAAGCATATTTTTATTAGCCCCTAAAATTAGTGCCCCGATAAATAAAATAGTTGCTTTACTTAATGAATTTGCCTTAGGCAATTACGAGATAGAAATTGATGACGAAGGTAAAGGTGAATTTGCCAGCTTAATGAAAACAGCTAAAAAATTCCAGGATGGTCAAAGGGAAAAAATTGCTGCTGCTGAAAAAATTGCTAAAGGTGAATTAGTAAGAGTACAAGAAGCTTCTGATAAAGACAAATTGGCTCATGCTTTTAATACTGAGATTTATATCTTAGAAGATTTATTAAAGGAATTGGACAAATTAATAGAAGCAAATGAAAAAGGTGACTTATCCGTTAAACTTAATACAAGTAGATTTTCCGGCAGTTGGGCTAGAATATTAGAAGGATTAAATAAATTACGTGCTACAACTTTAGAACCAATTGAAGAAGCTAGAAAAATCTTAAGTTTAATGGCCTCCGGAGATTTTACATCTAAAATGACCGGAAATTATAAAGGTGATTATAAACATATAAAAGATGATATTAATAAAGTTTCCGATTCACTTAATAAAATAATTGGTGAAGTAAAACTAAATGCAGAAGAACTGGCATCCTCTGCATTACAAATTTCTTCAAGAACCGTAGAAATGGCTGCTGGAGCCGGTGAACAAAGTTCGCAAACACAAGAAGTTGTTAGTGCAATTGAAGCCATTACTGATACAATTAACGAAAGCACGAATAAAGCAACCATTGCAGTATCAACCGCTCAAGAAGCCGGTGATAAAGCGCGTGCCGGTGGTGAAGTTGTTGAAGAAACAATTGAAGGTATTAATAGAATTGCGGATATAGTAATTAAATCAGCAAAAACAATAGAAGAGCTTGGCAGCTCCAGTGATCAAATTGGTGAAATAATTCAAGTTATTAACGAAATAGCAGACCAAACAAACTTATTAGCTTTAAATGCGGCAATTGAAGCTGCTAGAGCCGGCGAGCATGGAAGAGGTTTTGCTGTTGTTGCCGATGAAGTAAGAAAACTTGCCGAAAGAACAACCGGAGCAACAAATGAAATAAAAGATATGATTCAAAAAATTCAAGAAGATACAACCGGAGCTGTTGAATCTATTGAAAAAGGTAAAGAAGAAGTAGAAAAAGGTAAAGCTTTAGCCGGCGATGCAAGAAATGCACTTGGCAAAATTATTTCTAATACTGATGAAGTAGCAAACTTAATTGCACAATTGGCAAACGCAAGCGAAGAGCAAAATGCAACGAGTCAAGATATTAGAAATAGTGTTGAACTTATCAGTAATGTAACTCATCAAGCTACTGATAGTACCCAACAAATCAGCTTTGCTGCAGAAAACTTAAATAGATTAACTGATAACTTACAACAAGTTGTTAGTAAATTTAGATTAAGAGAAACAAATATAACTTTTACAGAAAGCAATCATGTGGTAACTGAAGAACATGAAGTTGCTTACTAATTTTTTAGGCTCTGGTAATTATAATGGATATTTATCCAATCTTGTTTGCCAGAGCCAATAATTACATGTAGCACAAGCAGGTATTTCATTTTCTTTTCCGTCTATATGCATCCTTCTTAAATTACGCAGCTTTTCGTCTTTCCATATTTCTTCCAAATTTTGCTCAATTGCATTTCCTGTAATCAACTGTTGCTTCCAATCCATACAACAAGCAGAAACAATTCCATCGGAATTTACAACCATTGATTCCCAAAGTGAATAGCAAGGATATCTTTTTTTATCTGCATCTTTATATTCAAAAACTCCCCAAGTTAAATTTTCCCATGCTTGAATTTCAACATCGTAATTGTTCCAATATTTTTTGAATAATTTTATTTCATGTTCCATCTCTTGATACTGAGGCAAATTTATAATTTGTACAAGCACTCGCGGTTTCCAATTCGATATTTTTCTAAGCTCAAGAAATTTCAGAATATTTTTTATTACTTTGTCAAAATTTTTTCCTCTTACTTTTTCGTAAAATTCTTTTGTTGCCGCACCTATGCTAAAATTAACCACGTCAATTTTATTTTTTAATAACTGTTTGCTTATCTCTTCAGTTAATTTATGTGCGTTGGTTGTTACATAAACAATGTGATTATTGTTCCTTTTAACTCTTTCCAATATTTCAATTATTTTGGGATGAAGCAACGGTTCGCCGTCTTTATGCAAGGCAATTCTTCGCGTTCCGTGTTTATCAATCTCATTCATTAATTTGTAGAAAAGATTTAACTCCATAATTCCGAATTTTCTAACTTCGGTCTTAAATTTTTTCATGTGGGGCGGACAGTGTACGCAAGACAAATTACAAGAGCTAACCGTTTCAATGTTTATCAACTCCGGAAAAGTCATATCGGGTTTAGGCAAGCGATTTGTTAATTTTTTTATTTGAAATATTATTTCTCTTCCTTGCTCGGTTCCGTTAAGTTTTGATTTTATTATATCCTTTATTTTCATTTATTTACTTTCATAAAAATTAACTGTGTGGGATTTATATTTCCCGTTTTCATAAACAAACTTTGCACTGAAACACTTCTGTTCAAAAAGCC
>JALSNL010000444.1 GCA_026987055.1 Melioribacteraceae bacterium
CAAACCAAAGAATCAATTGTTTTTTTCTTAATAGTAACAATACTAAAAATGCTCTATGAAATTTATATTATGAAATTACTGAATAGCACTTTTGTATGGCACAATGTTTTTTCTGTTCCATTTAAAGATTTAATAATTGCAGCAATTTGGTTTGTACCGTTTTTTAGCTATAAAATTAAATGGCGGGAAAACAAAATTAAAATCGGTAAAAATTCTATTTTACAATCAATCTAATTTATAAGGAAAATATTTCTGTGAATACACTAAAAAAATATGATGACGTATATGAATCCGGCTATCTTGAAACAGAAGAAAATTCTTCTTTTAACTTCGGTAACATTACAGATAATTATTTCCCAAAGTTTGAACGGTTTTATAAAAATCCCGCTACGCATTTTAACAATATTATTATTAGTGATATACATCTAGGAAGTAAACTGGCTCAAACGGATTTACTAATTTCTTTTTTGAAAAATATTTCATTTGACAGATTAATAATAAACGGAGATGTTTTCGATTCAATAAATATGAAACGCCTAAGTAAACATCATTGGAAAGTTTTAAGTCTTCTTAGAAAAATTACTGATAGTGAAAAAAAGAAAGAAGTAATTTGGATAAGAGGAAATCATGATGGCTATTCCGATTTACTAACACAATTGTTAGGGATAGAAGTTTTTAACGAATATATGTTTGAATGGAATAATAAAAAAATTTTAGTCCTTCACGGAGATATTTTTGATGTTTACACCAGTAAACATCCTATAATTTCCGAATTAGCTGATATAATCTATAAGTTTGCTATTTTTATTGATCCTAAAAAAAATAGGATTGGTAAATTTTTGAAAAAGAATACAAAAGCTTTTTTGCGTAATGCTCAAATTGTAAAAGAACGTTCTTTAATTTACGGCAAACATAAACATGCAGATATTGTCTGTTGTGGTCACACACATTTTCCGGACTTATCAGTCGAAAGCAACATGCTATATCTTAACTCGGGAAGTTGGACAACACATCCTACACATTTTATAGGATTTACTAACGATGAAGTAAATATCGTTCCTTTTACGTTTGATGATATGATTAATTTGGAAATAAGTAATTCTAAAAAGAAGAAAAACAAAAAAATGGGACAAGAAGATTTACCGTTTTATGTTTAATATTAAAATTTATAGACAATATTTCAAATACCGTATAATGAAAATGATTAACATATTAAACCTAAATTTGTTTTAGTGTTTTAAGTTTAAATTCAAAATCTGTTTTTAAGCAAATTTCCTTATTCAATTATATTTACTTTATCATTTTTTTTATATAATTAGCAAAAAATTTTCCCGAGGGCTTTATTTTCCGTTTAAATCCGTTTGTATAATTGACATGCACTAATCCAAATCTTTTAGATTTTCCTTCAAGCCATTCATAGTTATCAATAAAAGACCAATAAAAATAACCTAAAATGTTTTTTCCCTTCCGGTATTTAGTAACAATCTTTAAATGCTTTTTAATAAATTTAATTCGTAATTTTTCATCATTGGTTGCTATTCCATTCTCGGTTATTATTATATCTTTACCATAATTAGCCACTAATTTTAGAATTTTTTTTAAACCTTTGGGATAAACTTCCCAGCCCATATCAGTCATAGGTTTTTTAGCATACAGCCGGAAAGGAACTTTATAATTAATTATAATTTTTGTATGTAAACGATAATAATAATTAACACCCCAGAAATCTATCTTATTATTAAGTTCAATAATTGATGTGTAATTTAACAGTAACGGGAAATAAATTGTTAAAAGGTTAGAGCGGAAAGCTTCCAAAATCATTGTGTTAAAAAAATAGTTTATTCTCTTGCTAAGTTTTTTATCTAAAAAAAAATCTCTACCTTCTTTAAAAACAATAAAATGTTTTGCAATTCCCACTTTTGCATTTGGTCTTTTTTGCTTAATAAAGTCAAAAACTTTTACGTGTGCCAACAATATATTTTCAATTGCCAACATTGTTTTTGTTAAATCATGATCTCCAGGCGGGAATTTACCTTCGCCATAAGAAGCCAATGCCCAAACTAACGGTTCATTAAATGTTACCCAATATTTAATTTTACCTGAAAATTCTTCAATTACCTTACGAGCAAAATTAAAAAAAACTTCAATCGAATTTTTACTTGTCCATGGTGAAAATTTATGAAACCATTTAGGATGTGTAAAATGATGAATTGTAATTACAGGCTCAATATTGTATTCCAGTAATCTATCAATCATTTTGTGATATTGTGAAATAGCACTTTCATCAAATTGGTTTTGAATTGGTTCAATCCTAGACCACTCAATAGAAAACCGGTAAGAGTTTACATTTAATTTTTTTAGTAATTCAAAATCATTTTCCCATAACTTCCAATGGTTACTTCCGTTTTCATATTTAGGGTCGGAAAAATCATTTTTAAAATTTTCTAATTTTTCCCATTCCGTAAAATCATTTTCTATATTGCCTTCAATCTGGAAAGCAGAAGTTGCTACTCCAAAAAGAAATTCTTTATTCTTATTCACGTAACTCTATTCAATTAAAAAAATAATAAATTTACTAAGCCGATTATTGTTCTAAAAACTTTAAGCCTACTATCCCAATAAGTATTAAAAGCATAAAAATAGTTTTATAATGATTGTACGTTGTGCTAAATAAAATATGTTCGGCAATAATCACTCCGGTTGCCGATACTCCCATCCATACAAGAAAAGCTAATCCAAGTTGAATATGTTTAAGAGAAATTGATAAAAGGTAAGCACTAATAAATCCAAAAACCGTGTAAAAGATAATTGCATACTTATTACTAAAACCGTTTGTATATTTAAGACTAATGATACAACCGGTTTCCATTATACCGGAAACTATTAAAAGCAACCACATCATATTATTGTTTTTATTGATTGTTAGATAAACAAACTTTTCAATATATATTGAAAAATTATTCATTTAATATTATGCTACAATTACTTAATTATTAAGTTCTTATTAAGATTTTAAAACAATTTTGTTTTGTTAAATTTATAAGTGATTTTTATTTTGGCTAAAAAAAACATTTACTCTACATGTTAAATATTAAAATAAATTATCTTTTAATCGGATTTGTTTTATTACTTTCTGTTCATTTTACATCGGCTCAAGATTCTGTTAGAATAAAAAAGCACTTAAAATACTTAGGGAGTGATTTATTTGAAGGCAGAGGAACCGGAACTATTGGAAGTGAACTTGCCGCAAAGTATATTGCATTTAACCTAAATAAAAATAACATTACTCCATTAGGATATGAAAATACTTTTTATCAGTATGTTCCAATGCATGGAAGTAAAGCTACAAACAAATCTTATTTGATTGTTCTTGGAAATGGTAAAGTAGAAAACAATATAGATACTTTACTGATTAACGATGATTTCTTATTTGCTCATGCTGCCGGAAGAATATTTACACCAAATCCAATTCCAATTGTTTTTGTAGGATATGGCATTACAGCAAACGAATACAATTATGATGATTATAAGAATGTAAATGTAGAAGGGAAAATGGTTGTCTTTTTAGAAGGCGAACCGTGGTCTAATAAAAAGGATTTTTTTAAAGGAAATCTTAAAACCATTTATTCATTTCCTGATACAAAACAAAAAATTGCTCTTTCAAAGGGAGCTGTAGGAACAATTCAAATTCCTTCTTTTACTGGTAAAACCAATGTTGCTTGGAATAAACTAATAGAAGAATATAATTTTGAAGATATTACTTTAGCTTATTTGCCCACACCGGTACTAAGTGTTTTATTAAATCCGAAAGCGGCTAATAATTTATTTAATAATTCAAAATACAGTTATGAAAAAATTAAAAAAATGTATTCTCAACAAAAATTAAAAAGTTTTGAACTTAATAAAAGATTATTACTCCATCCGGATATTATAAGACGTGATTTTCTATCGCCCAATATTGTTGGCTTTATAGAAGGAGCAGATGTAAAGCTTAAAAATGAATATATTGTTGTTTCAGCTCATTATGATCATCTTGGCATTGGTATTCCTGTTAACGGCGATTCTATTTATAACGGTGTTCTTGATAATGCAATAGGAGTCTCTGCTTTATTAGAATTGTCAAGAATATTAGGAACAAAAAATATTGCATTAAAACGGTCGATTATTTTTCTTTTTGTAACCGGCGAAGAAAAAGGATTACTAGGTTCAAACTATTTTGTTGAACATTTGCCTATTGGTAAAGAAAACATTATTGCTGATATTAATATTGACGGTTTAGCTGTTTGGGGGGATTTCAAATCAATTATTGGTGTGGGAGCAAATTTTTCCTCGCTACAACAAATATTGAAAAAAGTTGCATATCAAAATAATTTAATAATAGAAGAACTTCCGCAACAGTTCGATGCTTATGAGTCGTTTTTAAGATCCGACCAATTAACATTTGCTTTGGCCGGAATACCTTCAATACTAATTTCGGATGGATTCCATTATACAAATTTTAGTAAGAAAGAAATACTTTTAAAATGGAAAGATTATATGATGAACAAGTATCACACACCTTTTGATGATTTAACACAAAAGATAAACTATAAAGCTTCTGTTAAACATGTAAAAATTTTATTGAGTTTTCTTAAAGAATTAGCAAATACAAATATTAATGTTGAGTGGAAAAATAATTCACCCTTCCAAAAGTAAAATATGTTAAAACTTAAAAATAAAATATTACCAATTATATTTGTTTTACTTTTTTCATGTTCAAGTGTAAAAGTTAACGAAAAAAAAATAATTACAATAAAAGGTTCCGATACAATGTTACATTTAACAGAAGTTTTGTCGAAAGCATTTGTTAAAAACCATCAAGATATAACATTCCGTATTTATGGTGGAGGAACTAAAACCGGTATTGATGAATTACTAAAAGGAAATATTGATATTTGTACAGCTTCCAGAGAACTTACTTCTTCAGAGGCAAAAAAATTAGCTGAGTATTATGGCAGTATTGGTATGTACTATCTGATTGCTAAAGACGCTGTTTGTATTTATGTAAATCCTGAAATGAATTTAACTTCTTTAAGTGCAACTCAATTAAATAAAATATTTACTTGTAAAATTTATGATATGAAACAACTTAATAATAGTGCAGGGAAAATACAATTGGCTATTAGAAATAAAAAATCGGGGACAAGAAAATTTATTAAAGATATTATATTACCGGATGAAGATTTTTGTTCTAAAGCAAAAGAATTTTCAACAACATCCCAAATAACAAAGTTTGTTGAAAAAACCAAAAATAGTTTTGGTTTCGGTGGAATAGGTTTAGCCAAAGGAGTAAAAAAAATATCCATCAATGGTATCTCCCCTTCAATTAAAAATATTAAAAGTGATAAATATCCCTTAACCAGATATTTACACTTTTTTACATCTCGTTCATATTCAGGGGCGGTTAAAAAATTTATAAATTGGGTTTTGAGTCCCGAAGGACAAAAAGTTATACAAAAAGAAGGTTTTATACCATTGTGGGAAATTACTTATTAACTAGCATATAAAAATCTTAATAATTTCTTAACAATCACTTAACCGGACTGTAATAATCAATATCTACTTTTCCGTAAATACAATTAAAACTTATTTAAGGAAAAGAGATAAAATGAAAAAAACATTAATAGCACTCTTTGTATCGCTTATCTTAATATCTTGCAGTAATAATAAAAACAATGATAGCAATTCCGCTAATTCGGTAAGTATTTCCGGAGCCGGTGCAACATTCCCCTTACCGTTTTATAATTTGGCAATTAAAAATTATGTAAAAAAACATGGTGTTTTGGTTACTTACGGCGGTATTGGTTCCGGCGGAGGTATAAGAAGTTTAAAGGATAGAGTTGTTGATTTTGGAGCTACGGATGCATTTTTAAGTGAAGAAAAAGAAAAAGCTATGCCTGCTGAAATAATTCACATTCCAACTTGTATTGGTGCTGTAGTAATTGCATACAATATTCCGGGAATAGAAAACTTAAAACTTTCAAATAAAAATTTGGAAGATATTTTTATGGGTAAAATAAAAAATTGGAATGATGCAGAACTAAAAGCATCAAACCCCGGTATTAACTTACCCGATAAAAATATTACGGTTGTTCACCGTTCCGATGGTAGTGGTACTACATTTATCTTTAGTGATTATATGAGTAAAATAAGTAAGGAATGGAAAGAAAAAGTTGGACGAGGTAAATCCCTGAAATGGCCTGTTGGTATTGGTGCAAAAGGCAATCCCGGTGTTGCAGGTACAATTAAACAAAATATCGGTTCAATTGGTTACGTTGGTTCCGAATTTGCTTTT
>JALSNL010000445.1 GCA_026987055.1 Melioribacteraceae bacterium
AGTGTTTCTTTGTGTAACTCTGTATCTGCTTTGTGGTTCTCTATAAAAAAAGCTTTATTCAAAATCAACCGGAGAATGCACAGAGTTCCACAATAAAAAAATAAAAGCGTGAATAAAGTATTATTAGGATGGAAAAATAAACTTAAACCTAATTAGTTATTCATCAATAACAAATTGAAGAAACGCTTCTTTTTCCTGCGGTGTTAGTCTGTGCGGTTTTATTGTGTTACTGTTTACAAACAATCCTACTTGCGAAGCAACAGAAGCCAATTCATTTTTAGAGTTATAAAATCTATATTCAATAACAGCAGAAACATTTTTAAGCTCGGAAATCCAAACTTCTATTTTAACTTTTTCACCAAGATACAAAGCTTTTTTATATTTTATTTTAGTTTCCACCAAAACAGGAATAACACCGCCCTTTATTACTTCGTGAGCGGGCAAGCCGATTTCTTCCAAAAGCTTCAACCGGCATTCTTCCATCCACATAATGTAAACAATATTGCTTACGTGTCCGGCTGCATCAATTTGGTAGGTATAAATATCTTTGTAAAGTTCCAGTTTGTTCATTCGGTTATCTTTTTAAGATTTTTAACAGTGTGCAAATTCCGGTGGCTACTGTTTATAAAATAATTGTCCACTTGTCCGGTTAAAAACCAATAACATTTGTTTTATCTAAAAAATAAAACTAATTTTTAATTTTATTTAGTCCCTCAGCTATTTTTTTAGCAAGTTCTTCATCAGTTATATTTTTTAAATTAAGTTTATTTCTTTTTACGGTAATTAAAGGCTCATCACCTTCTCCTCTCAAATAACCAAGCAATGAAAAAGCCAATCTATTCCTTTCATTTGGTTCCGGAATATTATCCTTGAAATTTTCGATGAGCGAGTAAACTTTTTTTTCTATTGAATCTTCGGGAAATAATTTAATTGCAGATGGAGCTTTGGTTGTCATATTCGTTTTCCTTAATTACTTCTTTTACATATTAAAAAATATATATAAAAAAAGACTAACTCAATAAAAGTTTAGTAGTTAAATTACAATATTAAATTTTAATATTAATATATATTTTATGGATTTATCGAAAACAAAAAAAATATTAATTGTTCGGTTCAGTTCTTTAGGTGATATTTTATTAACTACACCTTTAATCCGTTCATTGAAAACTAAGTATAAACAGTTAAGTATAGATTTTGTTATTAAAAATCAGTTTAAAGATGTGGTATTGAATAATCCGTATATCAACAATGTTTATTCTATTAAAACTTTTGAAGAAACCGGCAAACTAAAAAAGATTCTTTCGAATAATAAATATGATGTTGTTATAGACTTACAAAACAACATCAGAAGCAGAAAATTAATAAATGATATTTCCAAAAATATTTTCCGATTTACAAAACCTACTTTAAGTAAATTTCTGTTAGTAAAATTTAAGATTAATTTGCTGAAAGAAATTATTCCCATTCCTATTCGTTATGCAAATTCGTTGCCGGATTTTTATCCGGATGAAGAAGGTCTCGACTTATTTTTACCTACGGATATAACAGCTAAAATTAATAAAAATGCTGATATTATTGGGCTTTGTCCGGGTTCGGTTCATAAAACAAAAATGTGGCCGGAAGAATACTTTATTAAGTTAGGAAATCTTCTGGTACAAAACGGATATGAAATTGTTTTGTTCGGCGGAAAAAGCGACAGGGAAATTTGTGCAAAAATTTCCGGCAAAATATCAAATGCTCTTGATTTATCTAACGATAATAAACTTTATGAAACATCAATAAATATGAAACAATGTAAAACCGTAATTTGTAATGATTCCGGTTTAATGCATACTGCCGTGGCAAGTAAAGTTCCCGTTATTGCTTTATTTGGTTCAACAGTAAAAGAATTTGGTTTTGCTCCTTACAAAAGTAAAAGTTTGGTTATAGAAAATAATTCCTTAAGTTGCCGACCATGTTCTCATATTGGTTTGGCAAAGTGTCCTAAAAAACATTTTAAGTGTATGAAAACATTAACCCCGGAATTGGTATTTGACAAAACAATAAACTTTATGAAAAAATTATGAATTCTTTTTGGTACTATTTTTACAATATAATTGTTCTTCCGCTGCTAAAAAGTGCTCTTTATATATTAAGCATTTTTAATCCTAAAGTTAAAGATGGCATTAAAGGGAGAAAAAATTTATTTGATAATCTGAATAAAAACATTTCAAAACTTGATGAGAACAATAAAACTTTTTGGTTCCATTCCTCTTCGATGGGAGAATTTGAACAAGCAAAACCGATAATTCAAAAATTAAAAAAGGATAAAAATATAAATATAGTTGTTACATTTTTTTCTCCATCCGGATATAATCACTCATTAAAATATCCGTTTGCAGATTTAATTTCTTATCTGCCTTTTGATAATAAAAAAGACATCAACAAATTTGTAAATATTATTAAACCTTCTGCCGTTGTTTTTATGCGTTATGATTATTGGCCGAATACAGTATGGATTTTAAGCAAAAACAACATTCCGATATTTGTTGTTGATGCAACAATGGCACCTAACAGTAAAAGAAAATCTTTTGTTGTTAAAAATTTTCATAAAAATTTATTTAAACACTTTCAAAAAATATTAACCGTTTCTGCAGAAGACAAAATGTCGTTTATGGATTTTGATATTACTGAGAATAAACTTTTAACAGTTGGCGATACACGTTTTGATAGAGTATATCAAAAAAGTTTAACAGCAAAAACAAAAAATTTATTTCGAGACGAAATTATTAAAGGGAAAAAAATATTGGTCTTGGGGAGCACGTGGGAAGCAGATGAAGAAATTATTTTACCCGCAATAAAAAAATTATTAAAATATATGAGTAATGTTCTTATTATAATTGCTCCGCATGAACCAACACCCAAAAGGTTAGAAGAACTTGAATATTCCTTTTCTGAAAAATCAACTATTCGTTTCTCATATAAAAATGATTATAACAATGAAAAAATAATCTTTATTGATTCAATTGGGATTTTACTTACACTTTATTTTTATGCGGATATTGCCTACGTTGGCGGAAGTTTTAAACAAGGAATACATAATGTTATAGAGCCGGCAGTTTATGGGATTCCTGTTATATTCGGACCTAAAAATAAAAATAGCCAAGAAGCGCAAGCAATGATAGAAAAAGGTTGTGGAATAGTTATCAGAAATAAAAAAGAAGCATACAAAGTATTTAGAAAACTTTTGACCGATAATAAAAAACGGAAAGAGCTAGGTAATATTTCAGGTAGTTACGTAAACCAAAATATTGGAGCAACAAACAAAATTGTTTCCGAATTGGAATATATTTTAGGAAAATAAAAAAGGCAAGTTGAATAAACTTGCCTTATTATATTTCATATATGAAACTTTTATGATAGATTTAAAACACACAAGGTAATGGCTGTGAGACTCCTATGGAGATTATTTCATCATAAACAACTAAAAGTAACCGCGTGCTTTATGCCAGCGTTCACAAACTGTGTGTAACAATCTAAAAATATAAACACATGAAAAAACTTACAATTGCGGACCGGCAGCAACTAAAGCTTTTCCTTCTTCATTATCAGTATATTGTTCAAAGTTTTCTATAAACAATTTAGCTAATTCCTTAGCTTTTTTATCCCACTCATCACTATCTTGGTAAGTATCTCTCGGGTCAAGAATTCCTGAATCAACACCTTCCAGTGCAGTTGGGATTTCCAAACTAAAATAAGGTAAAGTTTTTGTTTCAGCTTCATCTATTGAACCACTAAGAATTGCATCAATAATTCCACGTGTATCTTTAATTGAAATCCTTTTTCCTGTTCCATTCCATCCGGTATTAACTAAATAGGCACTTGCCCCGTTTGCTTCCATTTTCTTAACCAATTCTTCTCCGTATTTTGTTGGATGCAGCGTTAAAAAAGCAGCACCAAAACAAGCAGAAAATGTTGGTTGCGGTGAAGTTACACCACGTTCCGTACCGGCTAATTTTGCAGTAAAACCGGAAAGGAAATGATATTTTGTTTGTTCAGGAGTTAATTTTGCAACCGGAGGCATTACGCCAAAAGCATCTGCTGTTAAAAAAATTACTTTATTTGCCGGTCCTGCTTTTGATACCGGTTTTACAATATTTTCAATATGATAAATAGGATAAGAAACACGTGTATTTTTTGTTACGGAATCATCACTAAAATCTATTTTCCCGTTTTCATCAACCGTAACGTTTTCTAAAAGTGCATCTTTTTTAATTGCATTATAAATATCAGGTTCGGCATCTTTATCCAAATTGATTACTTTTGCATAACATCCGCCTTCAAAATTGAAAACACCATCACTATCCCAACCGTGTTCATCATCACCAATTAAAGCTCTTTTGGGATCTGTGGAAAGCGTTGTTTTGCCTGTACCGGATAAACCGAAGAAAATAGCAACGTCATCGTTTTTACCTTTATTTGCAGAACAATGCATTGCAGCAATTCCTTTTAGAGGTAAATAATAATTCATGATTGAAAAAATACCTTTTTTCATTTCGCCGCCATACCAAGAACCGCCAATAACTGCACGTCCGTCGGTAAGATTAAAAGCAACAAAATTCTCGGAATTTAGAGGAACTCCGTCTGCACGCTTCATGTTTTCCCAATCCGGATTTACGGTTTTTGAAGCATTTAATACAACAAAATCCGGTTCAAAATTTTCAAGTTCTTCTTCTGTAGGACGAATAAACATATTTTTAACAAAGTGTGCTTGCCAAGCAACTTCCATAATGAAACGAACTTTTAGCCTGGTATCTTCATTTGCTCCGGCAAAGCCATCCATAACGTATAATTTTTTACCTGAAAGTTGTTTTGCGCCCAAATTATAAAAATGTTGCCATGTATCATGGGTTATCGGTTTATTGTCAGAAGATTTTGCTTGTTCAGCCCACCAAATTGTATCTTTAGTTTTATCATCTAAAAGAATATATTTGTCTTTGGGAGATCTTCCGGTAAAAACACCGGTCATAACATTAACAGCTCCTAATTCTGTTAATTGACCTTTTTCATAACCTTCTAAGTTAGGGTCTAATTCATGTTCATAAAGTGTGTCATAGGATGGATTATGAAATATTTCTTTTACATCGGTTATTCCATATTTTGCTAAATCAAGTTTTGGCATATAGTTAACTCCTTGTTAAAATAAAGGGGAAAATTATTTTGTTCAATGAACAAAGTAATAAATATTTATTTTACCAATATAAAGAAAAAGTCGATTTGCATCAATTGATAGGCATAAATTATACTCTTTTATTTTTTGAAAATATCTAAAAAATAACTTAAATAACACACAAAGCACAAAACTTAATTTTTAGATGTTGCTGTTTTCTGTTCAAGGGCTTTTATTGATTTATTTTTTGTTAGAAGGGTATTTTCTTTAAAATCTTGTTCTATCTCACATAATTATAAATAATTAACAATTTATTTACATTTGTTATATTGTAATAAGTTATTATAAAAATTATTTTCATATAAAATGAATAAAAAGCAAAATACAGAAATATTTTTAAAAAAAATTAAAGCTGAGGAAAACTTATTTGAGATTTTTCCGGTTGGTATTTTGCTTTTTGATAATAAATTTAGAATAAAAACAATAAATAAAAATTTTCTTGAAATTTTAGATTCTAACGTTAAAATAAACCAATTATTAAATAAATATTTACTTGATGATTCTCTTTTTAATACTAAGTTGCCATTAGTAGAAATTTTAGAAATCTTAAAGGGAAAAAGCTTAGAAAAAGAAATAAAAAGTAAAACTATTGGTGGAAAATTTTTTTCTTTGATTGTAAAAGGTACTCCAATTTTTGAAGAGGGAAAAATAATTGGCGGAACTCTGGTAATTGAAGATTTTCAAGCTAATATTAAAGAGGGAAATAATAAATTACCTGAATTAAATATTTTAGAAAATTTCATCAAAAATTTATGTGATTGCTATTTAATAATTGATACAAACGGAACTATTCAATATGCATCAACTCCGGAAAGTTCTACATGTGAATTTTTACAAAACAGCAATAGTAAAAATATTACCGAAGTATTTAATAATTCTTCTGAGAATGAAATAAAAAAAACAATAGCAAAAGTTTTAACCGAACAATCAAATCAATATAAGAAATTAAACTATTATTCTGTTATCACAAAGATTACACTAAATTCCGTATTTATTCCACTTGTATCAAATGATAAAAAAATTACATCCATCATAGTTTTGTTGAAAGAATATAATGAAGAAGC
>JALSNL010000446.1 GCA_026987055.1 Melioribacteraceae bacterium
AAATCTCCAAACGAATTAAGAACTACCAACAAAGAGCCGGAATATACCGGTGATGTTTGTCCGAAGTGTGGTGGTAAAACAATATTCAGACATGGCAAATTTGGTAAATTCATTGGATGTGAAAATTATCCGGAATGTGATTTTACAAAACAAATTAGTTTGGATATTAAATGTCCGGTTTGCGGTGAAGGCGATGTTGTTTCCAGAAGATCAAAAAACGGAAGAGTATTTTACGGATGTAGCAGATATCCGGATTGTGATTTTGTAAGCTGGGAAATGCCTAAAATAAAAACAAATAAAGAAGAAGATGAGGATTAGTTTATTCTCATAACCGGAATTATGACGAATAAAAATAATTTTACCGAGACTATAAATAATTTTCTGCTGGAACTTAACAATATCAAGATGGTTTCGGAACATACTATTATTGCTTATAGAAAAGACCTTGAACAATTTGTAGAATTTTTACAAGGAAAAGAAATTGATAGCTTACAATCAATTTCCGAAAGAACAGTAAAACATTACATAGTAAAATTAAATGATGCTAAACTAAACCGCAGTTCAATAGGACGAAAATTATCCGTATTACGCGGATACTTTAACTTCTTATCTAAACATAAAATAATAAGCAAAGATATTTCCGCTACAATAAAAAATCCCAAAATAAAAAGAAAGTTGCCGGAAATAATAACGCTTGATTCTTTCCTAAAAATTCTTAAATTATTAGATGAAGAAAGTGAGAATAATAAAAATCACAAAGTAATATTCGAGTTATTATACGGCTGTGCTTTAAGAGTATCTGAACTTTGTAATCTTAATATTGGAGATATTGATCTGGATCGTAAAAGCATTCGTGTAGTAGGAAAGGGAAGCAAGACAAGAGTTGTTCCTTTAGGGAATAAATCTCAAGAAATTTTAATCGAATATCTTGATACCAGAAGTTCCGTCCATAAATCAGAACCTTTAATTTTAACAACTACCAATAAAAGGATTTATCCAAAATATGTTAGTAGATTGGTTAAAAAATATTTATCAAAAGTTAGCGATGTTTCTAAAAAAAGTCCTCATGTTTTAAGACATGCCGCTGCAACTCACATGTTAGATAATGGCGCCGATTTGCTTGCGGTAAAAGAAATATTAGGACATGAAAATTTATCAACAACTCAAATATATACACAAGTAAGTATAGAAAGGTTAAAAAATGCATATAAAAAAGCTCATCCAAAATCATAAGGAGTTAATATGAACGTGCAAATAACATCTAGAAAGTTTAAAGCTAAAGAATCCTTAAAGGAAGAAATCAAAAAACAATTAAATTCGCTTGAAAAATATAATGCGGATATTTTAGATGCGAATGTGATATTAAGTTATACACATTTAAAAGACAGTATTAAAACTGTAGAAATAAATCTAAACGTTCCGGGCAAAATCTTTTCGGCAAAAGAAGATGCTGATGAGTTTCCTAAGGCATTAACAAAAGTAATTGGGAAATTGGAAAAACAATTAAAAAAACTTAAATCCAAAAGAATTACAAAAACCAGATAATGGATATTTCAAATAAAAAAATTGTTAGAAAATCGGATATATCAGTTGAGTATTTTTATACGGCGTTAAAAGAAAAAATTCATCTGGAATTAATAACTAAAAATATATCCTTAGATAGAAAAATAACGGAACAAAATTTGCACAGACCCGGTTTGGCATTAGCCGGGTTTGTGGAGTTGTTTTCGTATAACAGAGTGCAAATAGTTGGGAATACAGAAGTTAAATATCTGAATAAATTAAGTTTTAGCAAAAAGAGAGCTGCACTTGATAAAATATTAAAATTTAAAATCCCATGTGTTATTTTTACTAATAATAATATGCCTTCCGATGATATAATAAAATTAGCGGAAGAAAATAATATTCCTCTTTTTATTTCAAAATTAACAACAACAAAATTAACTTATCTTGTAAGCGATTTTTTAGATGACCAATTTGCTCCAAACATACATATGCACGGTTCTTTTACTGATGTTTATGGTGTTGGTATGTTGTTTATTGGTGATTCGGGTATTGGTAAAAGTGAAGTTGCTTTGGACTTGGTTGAAAGAGGACATAGATTAGTTGCCGACGATGTTGTGGTACTAACAAAAAAAGGCGAAAATATTATTATGGGTGCCGGTACTGACCTAATTAAACATTTTATGGAAATTAGAGGTATTGGAATTATCGATGTTAGAAGTATGTTCGGTATCAGAGCAATTCGTTTTCAAAAAAGATTGGAAGTTGTTATTGAGTTGGAACTTTGGGATGATAAAAATGAATATACTAGAACCGGATTAGATACTAAAACAATTAATTTGATGGATGTTGAAATTCAATATATTAAAATCCCAATTTTACCAGGTAAAAATATTACCGTAATCTCTGAAGTTATTGCTCTAAACTATTTATTAAAACATTATGGTTATGATGCTGCAAAAGTTCTTACTAAAAAGCTTTCTAATGCAATAGAAAAAAAAGATACAAGCACAGGACGATCAGTTGATTATTTTGAACATGATTTTGAATAAAAAATAAAAAAAAGTAAGCTTGACTTAAGATTAGCTATTTATTATTTTCGCAACCTAATTATTAAATGAGAGAAAATGAAAAACATCTTTTACTTTTCCGATAAAAAATTAAAATATGTCGAGATAAAAAATTTCTATCCGAAGTTTGTTTCTTTGGTAGCTATTTTTTCATTGATATTTGGATTTGTAATGTTTGCCGGCTATTCAATAGTTTCCGGTGTTTTATCAGATAAGCAAGACATAGAAGTACTTACACACAACAATAAAGAATTAGTTAAAAAATTTACCCAAATGTCCAATAAGATTGTTGCATTAAATAAAGAAATTGAAAACCTTCAAAAAACAGATAATGATTTAAGATTGTCAGTAAATTTGGACCCATTAAAAAAAGAAGATAGAGCAGTTGGTGTTGGAGGTTCGGTATTTAAAGAATTTATTCCAAGCAATGTTTCCGGTGTAAAAGAAATTATTGAAGGCGTTGATAATTCTCTAGAAAGTTTAGATGCAAAAGTAGCAGTACAAAAAGAAAATTATTCCGAAATAAAATCTTCGTTGGAAAAAAATAAAAAATTATTTAAATCACTTCCTGCAATTTTACCTAGTAACGGACCTATCGGAGATAAGTTTGGAATGCGAATGCATCCCATTTTAAAAAGAATGCGAATGCACGCCGGTTTGGATATTGTAGTAAATACAGGCACCAAAGTTTATGCTCCGGGTGATGCTAAAGTTATTCGTACCGGATATAGAAACGGATACGGAAAAGTTGTAGAATTAGATCACGGATTCGGATATACAACTTTGTATGCGCATCTATCTAAAATTTTGGTAAAAAAAGGGAAGAGAGTAAAACGTGGGGATGTTATAGGACTTTCCGGTAAATCCGGCAGTTTAGCAACCGGACCACATTTACATTATGAAGTTAGGCACAATGGAATACCGCTGAACCCAAGAAATTTTATTTTTAATGATATTAACTTATTTGATTTTATTGCATCAACTTCTAAGCAGGAGAATAATAAATAATGATTTGGACTATTGAATTGGCATCATATTTAATAGATGCTCCGTGGCCTGCCACAAAGGAAGAATTAATTGAATATGCCGATAGAATCGGAAGTCCTTACGAGGTTATTGAAAACCTAAAGGAATTGGAAGAAGACGAAGAAATTTACGAAAGCATTGAAGATATCTGGCCGGATTATCCTACGGATGATGATTTCTTCTACTTTGATGATGATGACTATAATTAGCATTATAATAGAGAAATAAATGCACAATTTGTTCCTTGAGTTAAAGGGTCAAGAAAGAGCATCTAAGATACTTACTGAGATATATAAATCTCGGAGAATTCCAAATGCCCTGTTGTTTTCGGGAATAGAAGGAATAGGAAAACATTATTCGGCAATTCAATTCTTAAAATTACTTAACTTAAATTCTACATCGGAAATTCTTAATAAAAAAATTGAGAATTTATCGGAACCGTATATCAAATTGATTTTCCCTTTACCACGAGGGAAAAATGAAACCAACAACGACCCTCCAACTACAAAACTTCCTACGGCAATAATTTCGGAAATTCAAGAGCAGATAAAGTTAAAAGCTAATAATCCCTATCATAAAATACATATTGAAAAAGCTAATAATATAAAAATAAATAGCATAAGAGAAATAAATAAAATTGTTTCACTTAATTTTGATGAAATAAAATATAGAGGCATTATAATTAGTGAAGCACATAAAATGAGTATAGAAGCTCAGAATGCATTCCTTAAAAATTTGGAAGAACCGCCCAAAGGTATAATTTACATTTTAATTACCAGTGAACCGGACAAATTATTGACAACTATTAAATCCAGATGTTGGCATATAAATTTTGATCCGTTACAACCGGATATTATTGCAAATATATTGAATCAATATTTTTCTTTGGAACAAAAAGACTTTAAATATGCGTTGCCATTTTCTCAAGGTTCTGTAACAAAAGCACTTTTTTTATTAGAAAATGATATAAATTTATATCTTGAAAAAACTATTACCATACTTAGATATTCACTTGGTAAAAAGTATAATACCGCTTACGAAGAATTTGCAGAAATTATTGAATCTAAATCAATTGTAGCATTTCAAATTCTAGTAGATTTAATTATTACTTGGTTTAACGATTCACTAAAACAGAAATATAAAATTAAAGAATTAAAATTTTATGATAATATTGAAACGCTTGAAAAGTTTAATATTAAATTTAATAAAGTAAACATAAACAAAATTATTGATAAGCTTGTTGTTCTTAGAAATTCCATTCGTAATAATGTTAGCTTGAATCTATTGGCAATGAATGTTATATTTGAGATAGCCTCAATAGGAATTGACGACAAATGAAAGAAAAATCTTCAAATAATTCACATATATGCCTCTCCGAACATCATCAGTCCGTTAATAAGCAATATGATAATTTAATTTGTGAAAAAATATCTACAAATAATAATGGCAAACAAAAAAACAGTCAACTTGTAATAGCAAAGTGTAATGGTTTACTGGGAATAAATATTTGTAATAATATTAGTGAATTGGAATTATCTGCTAACGATCAAGTTGTAATTAAAATAAATGATAGTTATGAATTTGCCGAAGTAATGGAAACAGGGGGCTTGGTAGATATCAGAAGTTATAAAGTGGAGCTAGAGGAAGATAAATTTCCTTTAATTGAAAGGAAGGCGAAAGAAAAGGATATTGAACGAAATATTACCAACAAAATTGATGCCGATAGCTCTAAAGCAGTATTTAAAGAATTGGTAGAAAAGTTAGGGCTCAATATGAAACTTGTTGATGTTCATTATCAATTTGACAGAAAAAAAATATTTTTCTTTTATACTTCCGACGGTCGTGTGGATTTTAGAGAATTAGCTAAAAAATTAGCCGGACATTTTAAAACAAGAATTGAACTACGACAAATTGGTGTTAGAGACGAAGCAAAAATGATTGGGGGAATTGCTACATGCGGACGTGAATATTGTTGTGCTTCCTTTATGTGTTCTTTCAAAAAAATTACGGCAGAAGATGCTTATAAAAATAATATAACACAAAGTATTTCAAAATATACAGGTCCATGCGGTAAATTAAAATGTTGTTTGGCATACGACCTTGAATAATATTAAAGGTGAGCTAATGAAAAAAACAGTTATTGTAGAAGCTAAAAGAACAGCAGTAGGTGCTTTCCAAGGAGCACTATCTCCACTATCCGCCCCGGAACTTGGGAGCATAGTAATCAAAAATCTTATCGAAAAAACCAAGCTTGACGGTAAACATGTTAACGAAGTAATTATGGGCAATGTCTTAACTGCCGGAATCGGTCAAGCACCGGCAAGACAAGCTGCCATATTTGGTGGTTTGCCTGTAAGTGTTGAATGTATGACTATCAACAAAGTTTGCGGAAGCGGACTTAAATCCGTTATGCTTGCAGATCAAGCAATTAAATGTGGTGATGCTGATGTTATTATCGCCGGTGGGATGGAAAGTATGTCCAACGTTCCATATTTGCTGCCTAAAGCAAGAAGTGGTTATAGGTTAGGTCACGGCGAAGTTTTGGATAGTTTGGTTAAAGATGGCTTATGGGATGTTTATAACAATATTCACATGGGCAGTTGTGCCGAATCATGCGCAAGAGATTTTCATTTTACCAGAGAAGAAATTG
>JALSNL010000447.1 GCA_026987055.1 Melioribacteraceae bacterium
AAGTTCTTGCATTGCCAAACCGTAAGCAACATTATTCATATTTGCGCAACCGTATTTTTGCGGAAGCGTAATTCCGAAAACACCAAGCTCACCAAGTTGTTTAACCAATTCCAGTGGAAACGTTCCCTTTAAGTAATGTTCCTCAATTATCGGGAGCACTTTATCATCAACAAATTCGCGAACGGACTGTTGTACAAGAATTTCTTCTTCGGTTAGTAAACTTTTAAGATTATAATAATCAACGCCATTAAACTTTTGCATATAAAAACTTAATCTAATTTAAGATTGTTTATAGCTTCCTTCACTATTTCCGTGGTAAATCCTTTATTGGAAAGAAAGCTAAATAATTTTTGTTTAATTTGTAAATTTGTTTGGTCTTTGCGCTGCAAAACTTTCAATTTTTTCTCACTTAAAAACTTTGCAGCTTCTTTCATTCTGGGATCATCAAGAAATTTTGCCGAAACTTCTTCAATAATTTCTCTCCTAACACCTTTTTTGCTTAGTTCTAATTTTATAAGCCTAATTCCCTTCTTCTTTTTAAGCTTAGCATTGATATATTGTTTTGCAAATTCACGGTCATCAAGATAATTTAGTCTCTGCAAATCACTTAAAACAAAATTTATTAAGTGCTTGTTATAACTCTTTTTAAGCAACTTTAGCTTAAGTTCATATTTACTGTGGTTTCTACCGGATAAGTAAACAAATGAACTTTGCTTTATTTTGTAAATTTCTACTTTATCGTTTAATTTGTTTATTTCTTCTTCAGTTAAAACATCATCAACAAATAACGTATTTTTAAGAAATAGCTCATAAGGAATAACCAAAGATTCTTCATTATCAAAATAAACAGTTACTTTGCTTCTTTTTTTTACTACTTTGGTTACAATCATTTTTTATTATTTCTTCTTAGCTGCTTCCTTTTTTACCGGTTCATTTTTATCTTCTACATTTTCTTTAATCATTCCCAGTGCAATTTTAACATCTCTTTCCAATCTATCCATCATCTCTTTGTTTTCTTTTAATTGTCTTCTAAATTGCTCCCTTCCTTGGAATCTATCTTCACCATAAGTAAACCATGCTCCGCCTTTTTTAATTATTCCTTTATCAACACCAATATCAATTAGTTCTCCGGATTTACTTATACCTTGGTTGTAAATTATATCGAACTCTACAATTTTAAATGGAGGTGCTACTTTACTTTTTACAACTTTAACCTTTGTTCTATTTCCAACAATATCCTGTCCGTCTTTAATAGCCGCAATTCTTCTAATATCCATTCTTAACGAAGCATAAAACTTTAATGCATTACCACCGGTTGTTGTTTCCGGACTGCCAAACATAACGCCAATTTTACTTCTTAATTGGTTAGTAAAAATAACACTGGTTTTTGACCGGCTAACGGCACCAGTAATTTTTCTTAATGCTTGAGACATTAGTCTGGCTTGCACACCCATTTGCGCATCACCCATTTCTCCTTCAATTTCCGAACGAGGGACTAATGCTGCAACAGAATCTACAATAATAACATCCAATGCATTGCTGCGTACAAGCGTATCAACAATTTCTAGTGCTTGTTCACCGTAATCGGGTTGTGATAGTAAAAGATTTTGCACATCAACACCAAGACGTTTTGCATAATTTGCATCCAGAGCATGCTCTGCATCAATAAAAGCGGCAATTCCACCATTCTTTTGTGCTTCGGCAATTACGTGCAGACATATTGTTGTTTTACCCGAAGATTCAGGTCCGTAAATTTCAATTATTCTACCTCTTGGAACACCGCCAATTCCCAAAGCATAATCAAGTGAAACCGAACCGGTAGAAATTGAATCAATCTCATTTATTATTCCGTCACCGAGTTTCATTATGGCACCTTTACCATAAGTTTTTTCGATGCTATACATTGTATCTTCTAATATTTTTATTCGCGGATCTGCTTTTTCAGCTGCCATTTTTCCTCCATCTTATATTAAATTAAAACTTTTTATTACCGAATATTCAGAACCGCTTGGTTTCAAAATACTTTTCAGTAATAATATTTTTTCTATATTAAATTCTATTTTAGGTAAGGAGTATTCCTTAAAACTATTTACTTTGAGAAAGTCCTCGTTCCCTTTGATTCTTAATAAAGTTATGTGCGGTGTAAATTTTCTTTTCTCTCTTTGGTATCCCAATAATTCAATTGTATCTTCTACTTTGTTATGTAATTCAAACAATGATTTATTTTTATTTAATCCGATCCATAAAATTTTGGGGATATTATTTTTATTAAAAATTCCAAATTGCGAAAAACCGGTTGTAAATTTATCAAAAACAATTTTATCAAGTTGACTTATAATTAACTCGGTCATATTTTCACCGACATCACCAAGAAATTTTAATGTAACATGTAATTTACTTTTAGGTTCCCATTTTACATTATTCGGGATACCATAAACTTCATCCCGTATTAAAAGAATTTGGTCTATTGCTTCATTAGGAATTTCCAAAGCAATGAACAGTCTATTTGTCATACGAAATACCAAGTAAATTTCTTCTTAACATTTCCAACGCAGCTTGCGATGTTCTATCTTTATTAACTAACCTTTCATTTCCAAATCGAAATTCTTTTGCCGTACAAACTTTATCGTCACACAAACCTATATAAACAAGTCCGACCGGTTTATTTTCCGTTGCTCCGGTTGGTCCCATAATTCCGGTTACAGCCAGACCAATATCCGTACCGCTAACCGCCTTAACACCTTCAGCCATTTGTCTTGCTACTTCCAAACTAACGGCACCGTGTTGCTCTAATGAATCTTCATCAATTCCCAGTAATTCTACTTTTGCACCATTACTATACGTTATAAGACCACGTTGGAAATAAGCACTGCTGCCGCTTACATTGGTAATTCTACTGCTAATCAATCCGCCGGTGCAAGATTCTGCTACGGCAATTGAAAGTCCGCGGTCTTTTAATAATTTACCTATAACTTCTTCTAAAGTTTGTTCGTTTTTTCCATAAATATATCTGCCGATTTTAGCTCTTATTTTTTGTTCTACTTCAAATATTTTTTCTTCCGCTTTAGCTTCATTTTCTTCGGTAGCGGTAATTCTTATTCTAACACCGAATACACTTGGTAAAAAAGCCAGTTTCCCCTTTTCAATAATTCCGTCAATACTTTTAATATCATCATAAAGAAAGGATTCCGGCACGCCGGTTGTTAATAGTGTTAATTGTTTTGTAACAAACTCCGGAGGAAATTTTTCCAAAAGTTTAGGAACCACTGTATCTTCCATCATAGCTTTCATTTCTCTGGGAACACCGGGTAAAGCAATAAAAACTTTACCGTCTTTTTCAATCCAAACTCCCGGTGCAGTTCCTTTGGTATTTTCAATGGGTTTGGAAATTTTTGGTACCAAAGCCTGTTTTTTATTTGTATCGGTTAATTCCTTATTACGTTTTTCTAAAATATTCTTGATCTTATTTAGAACCTCTTCATTTTCAATTAGTTCGGTATCAAAAAACTTAACAATACATTTAAGCGTTACATCATCGTGAGTTGGACCCAAACCACCGGTAGTAATAACTACATCATTTTGCGAAAAAGTTCTTTCAAATTCATTAAGTATTGCATCTTCATCATCACTAATAACGGACGTACTATTAACGGAAAGACTATTACTGACAAACAATTGCCCGATAAAAGAAGCATTTGTGTTGGTAATTTGTCCAATAAGAATTTCGTCGCCAATTGTAATAATATGAGTTTTCATTTCAATCTCGTTTTATGAAAAATTAAAAAGAGTTATAAATATATGTATAATTATTAAAGAATACACGCCCGAAACAATATCATCCACAATGATACCTATACCACCATTTAGCTCTTCTGCTCTTTTTGCGGGAAACGGTTTGGTAATATCCAAAACTCGCCATAAAATAAATCCCAATAAAAGTATTACCCAATTTTTAGGAACAAACAAAAAAGTAATCCATGTTCCTATAAATTCATCCAGCACAAATATTCCGGGATCTTTACCATAAAGTTTTTCAAAATAATTTCCAATTGGAACACCAATTAGAATAGATAATAATATTGCAGGAATAATCACGTAAATATTTTCAAACCCGGGTACTAAAAAGATTACCAATGCCACTATGCTCCCGAACGTTCCCGGAGCAAAAGGAAAATACCCTGAGTAAAACCCTGTGCCAATAAATATTTTAATCTCTTTCAAATAAACCAACAAATAAACTTTTTATAAGGAATCTATTTTGATAAATATATAATATTCCGGTAATAACCGTAAACAATGTTACGGCAAGCATTGTATAATATATCAAATAATTATTTGTAAGAATTTCTATTGTTCCGGCGAAAGCTTCTTTAAGATAATCATTTTCTTTGAGAGTATAAACGATAATGAGATAGAACAGAAAAATCATTTGAGAAAATGTTTTTACCTTAGCTGATTTACTTGTAACAAAAGATTTATTTTTCCATTCGGCAAATAGCCGTAGCCCTGTAATTAAAACATCTCTTATAACAACGGCAATAACCATCCATAGTTCCAGAACCCCGAGATAAACAAATGCAAATAATGCTCCGGATGTTAAAACTTTATCTGCCAGCGGATCCATAAACTTTCCCCACGTAGTTATATAATTAAACTTACGTGCAAGCCAGCCATCGTACCAATCGGTAATAGCCGCAATAAAAAATACTACTAATGAAATTTGCATATACATCGGATCACCCGATAAAAACAGATATACAAAAACCGGAGTAAGTATAATTCTAAGTACAGTTAATTGATTAGGTAAAACCATAACTTAGGACTTTGAATATTTATCAAATAATTGTAGCAAATACTTGTAATCATACAATCCGGTATCATGTCCGTCTTCCCATTTTATACCTAAAGCATAATTACCAATGATTTCTATTTTTGTAATTTTAAGTTGTTCAAGTGTGTATAACGGAATATATGAGCTGCTCCATTCATCTTTTTCGGCTATACAAACGGCACAAGGACAATTAAGACGTAAATTACTAAGCTTAATACTTCTTGTAATTCCATCATCCCAAGTAATATCAAGGAATTCGTTATCTCTGATTTTTATTTTTGTTGGCGACATTAGCTAACCTTCTTCCCTGATAATAAAAACAATGCTTCTTCATATTTTTTTGTCGTATTATAAATTACATCTTCGGGCAAATTTGGTGCCGGAGGTTTATAATTAAAATTGATTGAAGATAAATAATCGCGAACATATTGCTTATCAAAACTGGGTTGACTTTTTCCCTTTTCATATAAATCCTTCACCCAAAATCTTGAAGAATCCGGCGTAAGCAATTCATCTATTAAAATTACTTCACCATTGTAAATACCGAATTCCATTTTTGTATCAGCAAGTATTATTCCTTTGCTGTAAGCATAGTTGTAAGCTTTTTCGTAAATCTCTAACGATACTTTTTCTATTTTATTATAAATATCTGCTCCCACAATATTTTTTGCTTGCTCCGGCGTAATATTTTCGTCGTGCTCCCCAATTTCTGCTTTTGTGGAAGGCGTAAAAATAGGTTCCGGTAATTTTTCCGATTCGACCAATCCTTCCGGTAATTTTATTCCGCAAACTGTTCCGTTTTTTTTATATTCTTTTAATCCTGATCCTGTAATATAACCGCGAACAATACATTCAAGCGGAATTAACTCAGCTTTTTTTACAAGCATTGTTCTACCTTCCAAAATATCTTTATATGTTTTACATACTTCAGGAAATTCTTCCACTTTGGTGGTTATAAGATGATTAGGAATAATATCTTTTGTAAAATTAAACCAAAATTCGGAAATACTTGTTAAAATTTTTCCTTTTAACGGAATACCTTCTTGTAAAATTACATCAAAAGCGGAAAGTCTATCGGTAGAAACGATTAAATAGTTTTCCTCTATTTCGTAAATATCTCTTACCTTGCCTCTTTTGGCAAGTTTAAGTTCTTTCAACTCCGTTGTCTTTATAACTTGATTGTTCAACTATTTCTCCTAAATATTTAGCTTTAAAAGATAGTTATAGTTAAGTCCTTATTCAACAATAAGAATTAATTTGTAAAGAAATTTTGTAAGCCGGTTGTATTTGTTAATTGTGGGTTCTCGTCAAAAAAAGTCGGACAGATATTAAAGTTTCTTTTTCTTTAATTGTAGGAACGGGAGTTCCGACACTACAACAACAATGTAGTTGCGATTCTCCTGAATCG
>JALSNL010000448.1 GCA_026987055.1 Melioribacteraceae bacterium
TCTTTGGCTCTAACTTAACTGCTGCTGATTATGTTCCTGTAGAATTAAGATGGGTTGGAGGCTCTGTAGCCGATACATCCGAAGCTAACGGATGGTCAAGAGGTGCTACTTATAGAAGAGACCAAGGTTATGCTTATGCAGGTTTAGGCTGGATACCTTTTACAGCTTGGGATATGAGTGATCCTGCTAATCCACGTCAATTAGATGTAAGCTTTGTAGAAGATTCCGCTAATGGAAATGCAAACCATTTGTGGGATATGGGCTGGGATGGTACAGCATTTGCAGCTAATGGTGGTAGAGAATACACATTTATTCATAATACAACATATAGTCCTGGTACTTTTTATGATAATGCTAACTGGGCACCTGTAACAAATGTATTGTATGCAATTTGGCCTAAAAACAGAGGATCACATACTTACTTGGAAGGTGCGTTTACAATGGAAATAGTTCCTAACTTTGTAAACTTACCGGGAGATGAATTTACGTTTACTGCTCCAAAAGCTAATTCTAGTAAAGATTTAGAGAAACAAGATGTTGAAAAAATCAATGTTTTCCCAAATCCATATTATGGAACACATAGTAGAGAAACAACAAGGGCTCAACATTATGTAACATTTAATCATCTTCCTGAAAAAGCAACAATAAGAATATTTGATCTTAGTGGTGTTTTAGTTAAAACTATTAAGCACGAAGCTAGTTCAGGACAATTTGATAAATGGAATTTATTAAATGATAATGGTTATCCAGTTGCTAGTGGTGTTTATGTAATATATGTAGATATGCCTGATTTAGGAAAAACTAAAATACTTAAATTAGCTATTGTTCAAGAAACACAAATATTAAAAGTATATTAATATTTATTTAAGGTGCATAAGAAATTATGCACCTTAATAAAAAAAATAATTTTATAATTGGAGGTAAATATGTCTCAATTAAATAGACTATTGTTCACATTTTTTCTATTAGTCTCTTGGTCTATTGTAACACTTGGTAGTGGTACCGAGAAGGCTGGTTCAGCTGCTGCTGCCGAGCTTAGAATCCCTGTTGGTGCTAGACATCTTGCAATGGGTGGTGCTCAAATAGCTGCTGTAACTGGATTGGATGCTGTTTTTTGGAATCCTGCCGGTTTGGATTTCTCAGAATCTAATGCAAGTGCAATGTTTTCTTACAGAAAATACATTGCCGATATGAGTATTAACAATGTAGCTGTTAGTGGAAAATTTGGAAGTCTTGGTTCTATAGGATTTTCATTTAGTAGCTTCAACATTGGTGATATTGATGTAACTACTATTGATCAGCCGGATGGAACCGGACAAATTGTTAATCCTACTTACTTTGTTTTAGGTTTAACTTATTCCAACAAAATTACTGATAGAGTTTCTATTGGTGTTAACTTTAAATTAATCAATGAAAGTTTTGGTAGAGTTAGTGCTTCAGGACTTACAATTGATGCAGGTGTTCAATACCGTGATCTTATGAATGTTAAAGGTTTATCACTTGGTGTAGCTGTTAAAAATCTTGGTGGATCTCTAAAATATGATGGCAACGGTACTTTTATTTCTGCTAGTCAAACAGGTTCTGATAGAGAACCTACATGGGTTAAAATTGATGCCGCATCTAACCCACTACCTTCAGAAATGTCTTTAGGAGTATCATATAAAGCTGAGTTGGATGAAGTTAATTCACTTACACTAGCTACAACTTATACTAATAACAATTATACATTTGATGATTATAAAGTTGGTATGGAATATTCTTATGATGATATTCTTTATTTAAGAGGTGGTTACATTTATTCACCTTTAGCAACTGACGATAATCCGAATATTTTTGGTACTTATTCATTTGGTGCCGGTTTGAATTTTATGCAATTCACAAATCTTAATCTTTCTTTAGATTATGCGTTTGTTCCGGTTGAATATTTTGATGTTAATCATGTATTTACATTGAGATTAGGTTTTTAATATTCTAAAATGAAATGAATTTGATAAAACGGTTTTGCTTTAAATAGCAAAACCGTTTTTATTTTTTAGGATAAATAACTTATGTTACATAAATCTGTTTCACCCAAAAGAAGGTGAACATGCTATTTCAATAAAAAACAGTTTCCCCGATGTTTTTAGCGGATTTCATTAAGGATGCCAAAATTAAAAATACAATATTAATATTTTTCCGATCGTAGATTCTCACAGGAAATTACTTCGGTTTTAGTATGACACTAACCTTCCAGAGTCTTTATAAAAAATCTAACACTAGAATTATTCTAATAATAATTATTTACACCTTAAATTGAGCAAATTAAAAATATTACTTTGAATTAGCCACTGCAAATGAAGAAGTTCGATATTATTTAATTTTCAGAAATTTTTTCAAAAGTCTCGCAGACTATCGTTAAAAAATAAAATTCTTCTCTGTAGGAATATTTAGGACAATATGACAAATATTATTATTTTACATCCAGTAGATTTCCTCAATGTCTTTTTGCTTTATAAACTGAAATTCATTTTTATTATATAACTATTTATATTATATTTTAATATTTTGTATAGGGTTAGTTTTTTAATTTAATGCGGAGAAAGATGAAAAATAATAAATTGTTTTATCCTATAATTGTTGTTGTGTTTTTGGTGCTTACATATTTTGTAATAAATATGTTATTCTTTCAGAATAAGAATATTGATGAAAAAGTATTGGGTAAATGGGGAGGCTTTCTAAAAACACCCTCCAAACAATTAGTTATATACGCTGATATTACTAAGGATAGTAGTAATAATATAGAATTAAAAATATCCAGTCCAAAACAAAAACAGTATAATATTCCTACCGATAGTTTAGTGATTGATGATAATAAAATTAGTTTTGCTATTAAGAAATATAAAATCCATTATAAAGGAAAAATTGATTTAGATAGTAGTAGAATTATTGGAAAGTGGTATCAAGATAATTTTTCATCCAAATTAGATTTTTATAGACCGGATGAAATTTTAAGAACAAACCACCCACAACATCCTTTTAAGCCTTATAGTTACAATAGTGATTCGGTATATTTTACTAATTTAGAAGGAATTAGATTAGCGGGAACAATTACTTATCCTAAAAGTAAGAATAATAAGTCTAAATATACTGCTATTTTGCTTATAAACGGCTTAGGTAAGCACGATAGAGATGAAACAATGTATGGACATAAACCTTTTCTTGTTTTGGCAGATTTTTTAACTAAAAAAGGTTTTGCAGTATTAAGAGTTGATGATAGAGGGGTTGCTGAATCACAGGGTAATTTTAGTAAAGCTACAACTAAAGATTTTACAAATGATATGATTGCCGCTTATAAATTTCTAAAATCTAAAAGTTTTGTTGATACTAATAAAATAGGTTTGCTGGGTTTTAACGAAGGTGGTTTGATAGCTAGTAATATTGCAGCTAAAGAAAAAAATATTCGATTCTTAATTTTACTCTCTACACCCGGAGTAACCGGTAAAGAAATTTTATTGACTCAAACAGTTAAGTTGCAAGAAAAATCAGGAATACCTGATAAAGTAATCGAAAGAGATATAAAAATAAATAAAAAGATACTGAATGTAATTGAATCTGTTAAAGATTCGGCAAAAGCCTATAATAAATTGCGAAAACTTTACAGTGATTTTAGAGAAACTTTACCTCAGGAAGATTTAGTAAAGAAAAAATATTCGGTACAATCTTTTAAAAATCAGTTAAAGTTTATGTTATCTCCTTGGTTTAGATATTATCTAACTTATGATCCGAAAATTACATTCGAAAAGTTACATTCTCCTGTACTAATAATTTTTGGCGATAAGGATGTTCAGGTAAACGCAGAAGAAAATGAGAAAGCAATTAAAAATGCTCTTAAAAAAGCTGGAAACAAAAATACTAAAAGTATAATTTTTCCAAATTTGAATCACTTATTACAAAAATGCCAAACAGGGTTGCCAAACGAATATTCAAAAATTAATGAAACAATTTCCCCTAAAGTGTTGGATTCAATATATGTTTGGTTAAATAATATTGATTGATAAAGTCAATTGATTGAGGTTAAAACTTTATAATTATATTGAATAAAAACGAATCGGATTCAATAAATCAGATTATAGTGTAATTATAATTACATTAAATAGAAAAATGTTTATTTATATATTTGTATTATAATTTTTAAAAATTGTTATTTAATAGAGGTTAGTCTAAAATGAAGAAAATTTTATTTTTAATATTTATAGCGGGTTCAATTAATGTTTTTGCCCAATCGGAATTGCCTTTTAATTTTGATTTCGCGCAGTTTAAATACGATTCCCTTAGTAATTATTTGGAAGTTTACTATTCTTTTAATCAGCAAGATTTAGAAACTGAGAAAAAGGATGGTAAAAATTTTGTTGATGCAATAATTCATATTCAAATACAAAATAACAAATCAGGGGAACTTGTTGTAAATAAGAATTGGGCTTATAAAAAGGAAATTGATAAAAATGATAGTACAAATACTAATAATGTTTTACTAGGTGTTGTAGGATATGTTCTAAAAGAAGGAGATTATTCTTTATCAGTTAGTTTAAATGATAAGGGGGATTTGCATAAACACAAGGACTATAACGAAAATTTAGTAATTACACCTTTTGATTCCAATGAGTTCTCAATTAGTAATATTGAATTATCAAATAGAATTGTGAATGAAAATGCAAACAAGAATTCTATCTTTTACAAAAACACACTTGAAGTTTACCCTAATCCAACTATGATTTATAGTGAATTGGCACCGGTTATGTTCTATTACTCGGAACTTTATAACCTTAATAAATTTGATAAAGGTGCAACATTTACATTAACAAAATTAGTACAAAATTCAGAAGGTAGAATTGTAAAATCAAAATCTAAAAAAATAAAAAGTAGAGAAAATTCAATAGTTGAAATAGGTTTTGTTAACTTAAGTAAATTACCTACCGGAACTTATACATTTATATTAAATCTTAAAAATGATTTAACCGATAAAGCCTATGCTTCCAGCAAAAAGTTTTTTCTAATAAATCCTAAAGTTAAAAAAAGTAATAAAATAGCATCCGGAGAAAAAAAGTTTTTAGGTAGTGAATTTGGTGTTTTAACTATGGAAGAATGTAACAGAATGTTTGATGAATCTAAATTATTAGCTTCCAAAAAAGAAATCGATCAGTTTAAGCAGTTGGATTCCCTTAATCAAAAAAGAAAATTTTTATTTGACTTTTGGACAAAACGAGATATGGAACCGGCTACAGCTAAAAATGAATTTAAAGAATTATATTTCAAAAGAATAAAATATTGTAATGAACATTTCAAAGGTTTTACGTTAAAAGGTTATAAAACGGATAGAGGCAGAGTTTATACATTATACGGTAAGCCAAGTGAAATAGAACGTCACCCAAGTTCTTCGGATTTTAAACCTTATGAAATTTGGAGATATAATAATATTGAAGGTGGAGCTACCTTTATTTTTGGTGATATTACCGGCTTCAATAATTATGAACTTCTCCATTCTACCAAAAGAGGAGAACTTCAAGATCCTAATTGGCAAAGAAGAATTTCTATGTAAAAATAAAGGTATGGTTTGATTATTTACAGAATAGAGTATTTACTTTTTATTCTTATTGGAAAATCTTTAAGTTTATTCGGATTTAATTACATAAAATATACCTCTAAAATTTTAGCATTTTTATTCTTTAATGTTGCACGTTTGAGGCGTAATGTTGTAATACGTAATCTTGAACTGGCTTTTCCCAATTTATCGAATAAAGAATTACAAGTCATCGCATATAAAAACTACAGAAGTATTGCTATAACTTTTCTGGAACTTTTTTTAGTTAGTAAATTAACAAAAGAACAAATTTCTACTCACTATACAATTGATAATTTGGAAATAATTAATAAAAGAAAATCGGAAGGTAACGGTTTAATTTTATTAACGGCACATTTTGGTAATTGGGAATTTGCGGCACTTGGTACGGGAATACATTTGAAAACAAGTATTAATGTTTTGGTAAAAGAACAAAGCAATCCCTTTGTAACTAAATGGATGAAAAAAGTTAGAGAAAAATTTGGCAATAAAGAAATACCTTTGGGAATTTCAGTTAAAGAGATTTATAAATCTCTTAAGAATGATAATATTGTTGGTGTTGTTGGAGATCAAAGAGGACCGAAAGACGG
>JALSNL010000449.1 GCA_026987055.1 Melioribacteraceae bacterium
AAACAAATCCCGAAGGTTATAAAAAAGCAAACCTTCTAAATTATGTTAACAACCTAAACGGAAAATTACTTTTGGTTCACGGTACATCGGATTCGACTGTAGTTTGGCAACATACGCTTAAATTCATTAAAAAAGCTACACAATTAAATAAACCATTGGATTATTTTCCTTATGTCGGTCAGCCGCATGGTGTTGGCGGAAAAGATGCTATTCACTTGTATAACAAAATTTCAAATTACTTTTTTGATAATTTATAGGCTATCCGGAATTTATAAGAATATAGATTGGTATATAGTTAATGGTTAGGCGTTTTCAAAAATAAAACAGTCCTAACCATTTTCTAATTTGTTTTAACATCCTTGATATTTTACTTTTCTTCTTAGCCAAAAAATACCTCGGTATGTTTTTGATAATTGCAATTTAAAATAGAAGTCTCGTTCAATATAACCGCATTAGTAGCAAGTCAATCAAACGAGACTTTATCACCCCATCCCTTTTGCGATACCTACTTTCAAAATAATATTACGAATTATATAGCACAATTTATGCCAATTTTAATACTTTTTATTTTAATTAACTTGGTATGAATTATGCATCATTATAATTAAATAATTAATAAATAAACCAGTTGTATCAAAAGGATTCGTCGTTTTTTGTATTAAATAATCAACTTTTAGTTATATGAGACGTTTAATATGAGACATTTACAAAAGAGCTTTTGGACTAAATAAAGTAAACTTTACGTGTAGATATTACAAGATTGATATTAAAAAAATGTTTTTTTAGGAACTAAACAATTAAATTAAATTTGCGAATATTATAGGCTGGGGAAATTTATTTATTGATTTCTAAAAATAACACCATTAAATTAGAACTTATTATTCAAGTACAGAAAGAAACTATATGCGACATAATTTTAAATTGGAATTATTTGATAAACTTAACTTCTTAAAGGAAGTTGCTGAAAAAGGATTGAACTCTTTACCGGACGAACTATCTTTATTTCTTATAAATGAATTGGAAATAAAGGGTGCAGTTCTTTTAACGGAAAACGGAGAAAATAGGTTTAAAGTAATTGGCAAACATGGCTTAATTGATAATATTTTTACTAAGGGAACTTATTTTTCCATATCAAATTATAGAGAAATAATAAATGATAAAATATTCAACAATGGGTTTACATCAAATTGCTTGTTAGATACGCCGACAATATCCGAGAATTTACAAAGCTTGGCTTTCGGTTACGCTAACAATTCAATAGGATTATTAATATTAAACCATAAAATTCGTCCTTCAAATGATGTTCTGGAAAAGTTTTATTCAGCCGCAAAACTTATTGGTTATTTCCTTGGTATTTGGAAAAATTATGGCGGTGAAAAAAACAATTCCACTTCAATTAATTTTGCCGAATTGGTAGAAAACAGTTCACAAAGTTTTAGAAAAATCATTAATACAATAAACGGACTAACTTCTTTAATTAGTGAAGAACAACTTAGTGATACAACTTCCAAATATATCAATAGCATAAAAGATAATAGCCAGCTATTATTAAACAGTATAAATGATTTAATAGATATTTCACAAATTGAACAGAACAAATTAAAAGTTTTGAACGAGGAAATCTCTCTCAACAGGTTTTTGGCCAATTCTATTGCAAAATACAATAAAAACATAGATGATAAAATCAAATTTATAGCTGAAAATGACTCTAACTTAAATATTAAATTCGATAAAACAATTCTTGAGCAAATAATTACAATTTTACTTTCTATTAGTAGTTCCATATCTACAAATAAAAATGTTCTTATAAAAACTCAAAAACTATCTTCCGATAAAATTGGTTTGTCTTTCACTACCGAAGTAAAAAATATTGATAAAGAAAATATTAATGAACTGGAGAAACCTTTTATCTTAAATAAATTTGTAAAAGATTCAATCGATACCGTAAGCGGGTTATCAATTCCTTTATTAAATAAGCTGGATACTATTACAAATATTAAATTAAATATTTCTTTACTTAACAAGAATGAAATTATTTTAGCCTTAACCATTCCAACAGGAGTATCTGAAAAGCCAAAAGAAAAAATTGTTACTTTACCTTCTTCCAATAAGGAGGACAATAAAATTTTAGTAATCGAAAGTGACAAAGCATCTTCTGCATTGCTTAATAATTACTTAGCTAAATGGGATTATAAAACAGAATTTGTAAATAATGGTGATATAGCTTTAAGACTGTTAAAAACAAATAAATATGTAGCTGTAATACTTAATATAGACCAGCAAAATGATAACAGTTTAGAGCTATTACAAAAAATCAAAAATAATAAAGCAACACAAAATACACCCGTAATAGTTTTTTCCATAGAACCTGAAAAAGAAAAAGTATTTCTAATGGGAGCAGTTGAATATTTGGTTAAACCAATTAATTATAACAATCTTGTAGAAATTTTAACTAGTTATAAATTAAGAAGGAACTCTAATGTACTGTGTGTTGATGATGATAAACCTACATTAAAATTAGTTGAACAAGCAATACGAACGGCGGGCTTTAATGTAACAAGCGAATACCGGTCTGAACTTGTGATGGATTTGATTTCCGATAAAGATATAGATTTGGCAATAATAGATTTGGATATGCCTAAACTAAACGGTTTTGAACTGATTAAACAAATCAAATCCGTTGAACGTTTTTCAAAACTACCGATAATTATTTACACCGGCAAAGAAGATTATCAAGAAGACCTTGAAAAAATTGACGGAATGTTTGTGGAATTACTTGACAAAAAAAGTACAAGTTTTAACGAATTGGAAAAAGCAATTTCCGATATGATAAAATCTTATGAAGAACCGAAACCCGTTGCAGAACAAGAAGTAAATACAACCGGTCCTAAAATTTTGATGGCGGAAGATTACAAGCATTCTCAAATTATTGTAACCCGTTTATTGAAGAAAAACGGTTTTGAAAATATAACGGTTGTTGAAAACGGTGCCGAAGCACTGCGAATTTGTGAAAATGAAAAAATAGATTTAATATTGATGGATATGCAAATGCCAGTCATGAACGGATTTGAAGCTACCGGAGAAATACGTGAACTGGAAGGTTACGAAGATACACCTATAATTGCATTAACTGCGTTTGCAATGAAAGGTGATAGAGAAAAATGCCTTGAAGCCGGTGCAACGGATTACATAGCAAAACCAATTGACAGTAAAGAGTTTATTGAAAAAGTAAAGTACTATTCACAAACAAAAGTAAATAGCTAAAAATAAATAACAATTATAAATTGTAGTGTCGAATCTCCCGATTCGACACCTTAAAAACAAACCTACAAATAATTTCATCACAAAATTACATACATTAGAGTATGAATAATTTAAATAGCATCACTCAATAAAAATATTTATATATTTCAATTTCAAATTTTACTATTTATTCTCGGAGAAATATGAACAACGAAGTACGAGTACGTTTTGCTCCAAGTCCTACCGGTTACCTGCACGTTGGCGGATTACGAACGGCATTGTATAATTTTCTTTTTGCCAAAAGAAACAACGGTAAATTTATATTGCGCATAGAAGATACCGATAGGAACCGTTACGTAGAAGGTGCTGTAGAAAAACTTATAGACTCGTTAAAATGGGTTGACTTGGAATATGACGAAGGACCAAATAAAGACGGCGGCTTCGGACCTTATTTTCAATCGGAACGTTTGGATATTTACCAAAAACATATTGATAAACTTATTGAAGAAAAAAAAGCATACTATTGCTTTTGTACACCGGAAAGACTTAAAAATTTAAGAGAAGAACAACAACGCCAAAAACTTCCGCAAGCTAAATATGATAAAAAATGCTTTCACCTTTCGGAAGAAGAAATAAAACAAAAATTAGATAGCGGACTTCCTAAAGTTGTTCGGTTAAATGTTCAACCTAATCAAACTGTAGCATTTGATGACATTGTACGCGGTCATGTGGAATTCAACACCGATAATATTGACGATCAAATTTTAATTAAGAGCGACGGTTTTCCTACTTACCATTGGGCAAATGTTGTTGATGACCATCTTATGAAAATATCTCATGTAATTCGCGGAGAAGAATGGCTTTCGTCAACACCAAAACATGTTATACTTTACAACTATCTCGGCTGGGAACTTCCCAAATTTGCTCACCTTCCTCTTCTGCTTAATCCCGATAAAAGTAAACTAAGCAAACGCCAAGGTGATGTTGCCGTAGAAGACTATAAAGATAAAGGCTACCTAAAAGAAGCTTTGGTTAATTTTGTTGCTTTACTTGGCTGGAATTATGGTGATGATAAAGAATTTTATTTGCTTGATGAAATGATAGAAAAGTTTTCACTTGAACGCGTGAACAAAGCAGGAGCGGTTTTTAATGTAGAAAAATTAAATTGGTTAAACGGTTTACATATAAGAGAAAAATCCGATGAAGAACTTTTGCCGCTTTTCAAAGAGGAATTGGCAAAATCCGAATATGCAACAAACAATTACGATGATGATTTTCTGCTTTCCATAATTTCCGCTATGAAAGAACGTGTTACATTTGTAAAAGATTTTATTTACAATTGTAAATATTTTTACGAAGCACCAACAACTTACGATGAAAAAATAGTAAAGAAACGTTGGAAAGATGATTCGGCAGATTTACTGAAACAATTTCTGGAAGCGGTAAAACAAATGAAAACAAATGATAAAGAAGAATGGGAAAAAATTCTTCATGAAATTGTTGAGAAAAATGAAATAGGTTTCGGCAGATTGATACATCCCGTTCGTCTTGCTGTTAGCGGTGTAGGCGTTGGACCCGGAGCTTATGAACTTTTACAAATTATAGGCAAAGAAGAAGTTATAAAACGAATAGAGAAAGCTTTAGCGGAAATACCTAAATTAAAAGAGCAACTTTAAATTGTTTTTTATCAATAAGTGTAAAGTAATATGGAAACAAACGAAAAAAAATCACGTAATTTTATAGAAGAAATAATTGACGAACATAACCGTACAAACAGATTCAACAAAAAAGTACATACACGTTTCCCGCCGGAACCTAACGGATATTTGCATATTGGACATGCACAATCGATTTGTATAAACTTCGGTATCGCAAAAGAATACGGAGGGAAAACCAATCTCCGTTTTGATGATACAAATCCGACTAAAGAAGAAGTTGAATATGTTGAATCGATAAAAAAAGATGTTCGTTGGCTTGGTTTCCAATGGGAAGGTGATGTTCATTATGCTTCCGATTATTTTGATACTCTTTACGATTATGCGGTTCAACTTATAAAAAAAGAATTGGCTTATGTAGATTCTTCTTCTTACGAAGTAATAAAAGAAGAACGCGGAACCCCGACGGAACCGGGAAAAGAAAGTAAATACAGAAATAGAAGCGTAGAGGAAAATCTGGATTTATTCGAAAGAATGAAAAACGGAGAATTTAAAGACGGGGAACATGTTTTAAGAGCAAAGATTGATATGAGTTCGCCGAATATGAATTTACGCGACCCGATTATGTACAGAATACGCCACGAACATCATCACAGAACCGGAAATAAATGGTGCATCTATCCAATGTATGATTGGGCGCATGGTCAATCCGATTCTATTGAAGGAATCACACATTCAATTTGTACTTTGGAATTTGAGAATCATCGTCCTTTATACGATTGGTTTATTGAACAACTCGGAATTCATCATCCGCAACAAATAGAATTTGCTCGCTTAAACCTTACTTACACAATAATGAGTAAACGTAAACTTCTGCGCTTAGTGGAAGAAGGCTATGTTAACGGTTGGGACGATCCGAGGATGCCAACAATTTCCGGTTTACGGAGACGCGGGTACACACCGGCATCGATACGTAACTTTGCCGATAAGGTTGGCGTAGCAAAAAGAGACGGTATAAACGATGTTGCACTTTTAGAATATAGCATTCGCGACGATTTGAATAAATCCGCCGAAAGAAGAATGGCTGTTTTGAATCCGTTAAAAGTTATAATTACAAATTATCCCGAAAATAAAACCGAAGATTTACCTGCGGTAAATAATCCGAACGATGAAACTCAAGGGAAAAGAATGGTGCCTTTTTCCAAAGAAATTTACGTGGAGCAACATGATTTTCAAGAAGTTCCGCATAGAAGATTTTACAGGCTAACGGTTGGACAAGAAGTAAGAT
>JALSNL010000450.1 GCA_026987055.1 Melioribacteraceae bacterium
TCTTCCCGGAGCAAATGCTTTATTAGTAAATACTTCTCTAGGTTCTGCTACAGATTTTGATGGAAAGTTTTATATTAATGCTATTCCTGTTGGTAATTATATTTTGCGCATCAGATATATCGGATACAACACAAAAGATATAAACATAAACTTAAAACCAAATCAAAAGTTAGTAGTTAAAGTTGAATTAAAGGATAAAACAATTGAATTGAGTAAAGATATTGTTGTTTCGGCTCAAAGACAGGGACAGGTTGCCGCAATCAATCAACAACTAACTTCCGAATCTATTGTAAATGTTGTTTCCGCCGAGAAGATGCTAGAATTTCCTGATGCCAATGTAGCCGAATCGGTTGCCCGACTTCCCGGTGTATCTATTATAAGAGACGGTGGAGAAGGAGCCGGATTAGTAATAAGAGGTTTATCTCCAAAGTTTAGTAAGGTTACTGTAGATGGAATTGATATGGCTTCTACAGGGAATAATACCAGAGGTTCTAATCTAAGCGGTATTTCTCAAGAAAATCTTAAAGGGATTGAATTATACAAATCCCCCACTGCTGATATGGACGGCGAAGCAATAGGAGGAACCGTAAATTTACAAACAGGAAAAGCACCCGCAAAACCTGTCCGAATAATAAGAACATACGGCTTCTATAACGAACTTGAAAATAATTTCGGTCAGTATTCTCTTTTTGGTAAATTCAGTCAACGTTTTTATAACAATATTTTTGGTGTACAAGCATCGGTAAATCTTGAATCAAGAGATAGAAGTGCGGACTATTTCAGCGGTGCTTATGAACTTGGCATTGCTGATACGAACAACAATAGAACTCCCCTTTTAATTACAAATTCGTCCGTTACCGATAGATTGGAAACAAGAAAAAGAATTGGCGGTAATATAATTTTAGATTATAATTTACCTAACGGTTCAATTAAGTTCAGCAGTTTTTTAAGTAAAACATCAAGAGAACTATTTGATAGGAGCAGACAAATATCGATAACTAATGTTTCCGGCAGACAAATAATTAGAGAAGCCGAATTATCTTTAGAATCTTATGTTAATTCCCTTAGAGGAGAGCATTCTTTCGGAAATATTGGCACCGATTGGGCTTTATCGTTCGGTTATTCAAGGAATAAAAGACCTTTCGATCATTACATTCAATTTAATGAAGATGTAAAATTACCAAATATAAATGATGTTCCACTTGACCAAAACGCTATCGACTACTACAATTATGTTTCTATAGATAGTTCTGCTGAAATTGACCGAGCTCGATATAGAAACGAAAATACACAAGAAAGAAATTTTATCGGTCAATTAAATATAAAATATAATTTTTCAATTACTTCCGATATAAGCGGATATATTAAAGTCGGAACTAAATATAAACACATTAACCGTGATAGAAAATTTAACGAAGCTCAATTGTGGGCATATTTATATGATGATTGGAATAATCTTACTTCTTATGATTTTATAGATAACAATTATAAACCGAACCATTTCTTAAGAGGTAAAGCTAATTTAGGAATAATTTTAGATGCTTCACGCAACAAAACATTTTACAATAAATATTCCTCTTCGGAGCATTATGTAAATAGCCTATATTATGCATATCGCAGTTCCGTTAGTTCCGGTTCAGGAATTCCGAATTATAAAACCAAAGAGAATACTCTAGCTTTTTATATAATGCCAAAAATTAAATATAAAAATATTATTACTTTTATTCCCGGCTTCCGTTTTGAGCAAGTAGATAATAAATATTTTGGTAATAATTACTTTAGCCTTGTTAGTAATTCTCCACAACCGCGTTCAACCGATTACTTTTTGAATGATACAACAGCAACACAAAATTATAATGATATTTTGCCAATGATTCATTTAAAACTGCAACCGGCTGAATGGTTCGATGTAAAAATTTCTTATACAAAAACTTTATCCAAACCGAATTTTAATTGGCTAATACCTTCGCAATCCTTGAGCAATTTTACCGGAGTAAATATTTACAAAGGTAACCCGTCACTTAAACCTGCACGTGCTTTTAGTTATGATATTTATGCATCCTTTTATCAACCTAGTTTGGGTTTGATTTCCGTAGGTTATTATTCAAAAAAAATTGATGATATATCCGTATTATTTAGAACATTTATTACCGAGGAACAAATAAAAAACGGTTTACCAGATTTTGGAATTCCACCGTTAAAAAATAACCAACACGGAATTAATAATCTTTATAACGGCAATACTTTAAGAACACCAATTAATTTACCTCAATCAACCGTAGAGGGAATTGAATTTGAATTACAAACTAATTTTTCACTTTATCCAATACCGGATTTCTTAAAAGGAATTGTTTTATCATTCAATTATTCTCTAATAAATTCTTCAACCTATTTTCCATGGTCTAAAACTACAACTAAAATTGTTACCACTCCGTATCCTCATGTTGTAACAAAAACAGAATCCGGTTTACGTAAAGGACAAGTTCCCGGACAAGCTGATTATCTTATGAATTTATCTATAGGTTACGACTATAAAGGATTTTCCGGAAGAATTGTAATGTTTAATCAAAGTAAAAGTATTGCCGAGGTTGGAACACAAAAGGAATTGGATTCGTATAGAAGCGGTTTTACCAGATGGGATTTATCACTAAAACAGAAAGTATTCAACAATTTAACTGTTTTCTTCAATTTTGTAAATCTAACTAACAATTTGGATGAGTCTTTCCAATCAACAACAAACTTTAATACAAAACTGCAAGATTACGGAAAATCGTTAGAGTTAGGAATACAATTAAATATGTAACAAAATTTTTACACTCACTAATACAAGGAGAAGTCTTATGAAAAAAAGAATTACAAGTTTGTTATTATTAACAATCTTATTTTACATCCCACTCTTAGCACAAAATGTGATAAATGTAACACCTAACGAAGTAAATTCCCTCAAGAACGCAGTTAGTGCAGCAAACGCTGGTGATATTTTTGTTCTTGAAAGAGGTGGTTTATATTTCAACCAAGGTAGAATTGATGTTAATGTTCCAATAACCATAAAAGCAAATGACGGAGACGGAGCTTTGCCTTTAGTACAGCAAGCACCGAAAAATGATGGGAAATACAGTGGCGAAGATTTTAAACTTTTTGCCGATGCTACTTTTATTAACCTACACTTTAACGGTATTCGTAAATCAAGAAGTAATGCAACGGGAAGAGCAATCCGCTTAGGTACTTCTCAAGTAAAATTAACCGTTGACGGATGTGTATTTGAAAGATATTGGCTAAGAACCATTGGTCTTAACGATAAAGACAGTTCGGTTATTCATTACACTAACAACATTCATTTATGGGATGGGAAAGAGGACAGAATAGACAACGGTCGCTTTTTAGATTGCCGTGCTGCCAGTGTTGATTCTTTATTCGTCATAAATAACACATTTTTAAATTGCAACGATAGATTTATTCGTCACATGGGCGGCGGATTAAAACCGATTAAATATGCTAAAATAGATCACAATACATTTTACGGTAACATCGGTTATCGTCCTCCTTTCCAATTCAGACTAATTGAAGAACTTGAATTCACAAATAATATTATTGCCAATGTAGGTTTACTCGGAACAGATTCCGCTTCAAACAGACTTGACGAAATAGCATATCAAGAACCAAAAGCAATTTGCATTTTTACAATATCCGGCACCGATTCCGTTAATACAAATATTACAATGAGAAATAACAATGTATTTACAGAACAAAGATTTAAAGATCTTCTTTCCGTAAATCCTGATACTGTTCAAGCAGCTCCTTTATTTAATAAAGAATGGGCAGATAGAATTGACGAAGCAACAGCAGTACAAGAAGAAGAACTTACTTTTGCTAAAGCTCCCAGCTTAGATAGTTTAGTTGCCGAAATTCAAAACTATTTCCAAGGCGGAACCAATTGGTCTAATACCGGATTTATAACTCGTACCGAAGTTCTGGCACCTGAAGAAGTTAACATGAATTACGGAACTGCAGCATCATCTTATACTGCTGCTGATAACGGACTTCCTTTAGGAGATCTGAATTGGTATCCAGATAAAAAACAAGAATGGATAACCGGAGTTGAAGAAATAAACAGCAATATACCTAGTAAATTTACTGTAAAGCAAAATTATCCGAATCCATTTAATCCTACTACAAACATTGAGTTTTCCATACCTTTAAAAAGCAAAGTATCGTTAAAAGTGTTTAATGTTTTAGGACAAGAAGTTGCACAATTGGTAAATAAAGAATTAGCAGCCGGTAATTATAATGTAAATTTCGATGCCTCCAATTTAACCTCCGGAATTTATTTTTATACTTTATCAAGCAGTAATTTTACACAAACTAAAAAAATGATTTTACTTCAATAAACTGTATAAAGAGCAGGATGTTTTCTATTAACATCCTGCTCTTACTTTAATTACCAATGAATAAAATTATTATAAATAGCTCATTTATCCTTTTACTTTTTTTTATTAATAGTTTTTCTTTTCAACATCATAATTCTTTCATTAAAGATTTCTTAAAAAAAGAACAACTTCGCGTAATAAAACAAGCTGATAAATTCTTAAATGAAAAACCGGTAACAATCACCGCATTTCATTGCTTACGAAGTAAAGGGAATATACACGAATATTTTAGCGAAGGTGATTATTGGTGGCCAAATCCCGATGATCCAAATGGAGCTTATATTAGAAAAGACGGTTTTTCTAATCCGAATAACTTCAAAAAACATAGAAAAGCCCTAAGACGTTTATCTGTAATTGTTCCTGCATTGGTTGCTGCTTACAAAATAACACATAAAAAAATTTATGCCCAAAAAGCAATTGAACATTTACGCGCGTGGTTTGTTACACCAAAAACTATGATGAATCCTAATTTACTTTACTCTCAAGCAATAAAAGGAATTACTAACGGACGCAGTATCGGGATTATTGACGGCATTCATTTGGTTGAAGTTGCTAAAGCAATAATTGTTCTCCAAAAAATGAACTCCATTAATAAAATTACATTGCTAAAATTAAAAATTTGGTTCAATAAATTTTTAATTTGGTTAACAACTCATAATTACGGAATAAAAGAAAGAGATCACGGAAACAACCATAGTACTTGCTGGGCAATGCAAGTGGCAATGTTCTCTAAACTTACAAGTAATAATAAAAATCTTACATTCGTTCGTAATTTTTACAAAAATAACCTATTGCCAAATCAAATGGATACTAACGGTTCGTTTCCGAAAGAACTTGCACGTACAAAACCCTATGCTTATTCTATATTTAATTTAGATGCAATGGCTATGGTTTGTGAAATTACAAGTACTAAAAATGATGATTTATGGGAATATACAACTCCTAACGGGAAAGGGATAAAAAAAGCATTTGCTTTCCTATTCCCTTTTATTAAAGATAAAAACAAATGGCCCTACAAAAAAGATATTATGTATTGGAAGGATTGGCCGGTTAGACAACCCTCTTTACTTTTGGCGGCTGTACATTTTAACAAGCCGGAATATTATGAAGTTTGGGAAACATTAAATCCGGAACCTCAAAAAGATGAAATAATTAGAAACTTCCCAATTCGTCAACCTTTACTATGGATAGAATAATGATTAAACAAATATATTTTTCATTTATAACTATAATTTTAATTTTTAATCTTAACTATTCTCAAACAAATAATAGGATTTCTCCATTTGAAAAACCTTTAAGAGAAAAAATTAATTTTAATAATAATTGGTTGTATTTGGAAAATAATTCCGATTCTTTATCTAAAATAATGACAATAAAAAAAGGTTGGCAGCCAATTACATTACCACACACATGGAACAAATGGGATGCAACCGATTATTTACCAGGTTACAGACGTGATATAAGTTGGTATAAAAAATCATTTAATATTAAAGCAAATGAAAATTTTGCAAAATATCTTTTATATTTTGAAGGCTCTAATATTACTACGGAAGTATTTGTAAATAATAAATTTGCAGGAAAACATATAGGCGGTTATGTTGGTTTTAAAATAGATATTACAAAATTTACAAAAAAAGGAACATTAAATATTGTTTATGTAAAAGTAGATAATTCAATAAACAAAAATATCATACCTTCTCAAAAATCCGATTTTTTATTTA
>JALSNL010000451.1 GCA_026987055.1 Melioribacteraceae bacterium
AGTGCTTTTTCTACAGACCGCGCTTTACAACAATTAGCAGTAATTGCCAAAAAACCTCATTATGTAGGAACGTCAGCACACACTAAAGTTCGTGAATACATCGTAGCACAACTGGAACAATTGGGATTACAAGTACAGATTCAAAAACAAGAAGCCATTAACTCCAAATGGAAAGGCGGCACGTACACCTATAATATCATTGCACGGATTCATGGAACCGGAAAGGGAAAAGCCCTGTTGTTATTATCCCATTACGATTCTACTCCGCATTCATCTTTTGGAGCTAGTGATGATGGAAGTGGCGTAGTCACTTTATTAGAAAGTTTGCGCGCTTATATCGCATCCGGAAAAAAACCTACAAATGATATTATCATCGTAATGAGCGATGCAGAAGAATTGGGCTTGTTAGGTGCTGAAGCTTTTGTAAAACATCATCCTTGGGCAAAAGAAGTAGGTTTGGTGATAAATTTAGAAGCCAGAGGTAGCGGTGGCCCTAGCTATATGTTACTGGAAACCAATGGGGGAAATCATCGTTTTATACAAGCCTTTCAACAGGCTAAAACCCCTTATCCGGTAGGAAATTCATTGATGTACAGTATTTATAAAATGCTTCCTAATGATACAGACCTTACGGTTTTTAGAGAAGACGGAGATATAGACGGATTTAATTTTGCCTTTATAGACGATCATTTTGATTATCATTCGGCACAGGATAACTACAAACGTCTGGATAGAAAAACCTTAACACATCAAGGAAGCTATGTGATGGCATTGTTAAACTATTTTTCGGATGCCGATTTATCGACATTAAAAGGAAAATCGGATGATGTTTTCTTTAATTTTCCGGGCTTTGGAATGGTATATTATCCTTTTAGTGCCGTACCGGCATCTATTATCTTGTTGAGTATTGCTTTTGTTTTCCTATTTATTTATGGGGTTCGTAAACAGAAACTAAGCCTTACGGGAAGTGTCAAAAGCTTTATCCCGCTTCTCCTTGCTCTAGTAGCAGCAGGGTTGATCGGTACTTTTGGATGGAAATTTATATTAGTTTTATTTCCACAATATCAAGATATATTACACGGTTTTCCTTACAATGGGCATTTATACATTGTGTTTTTTGTCAGTCTTATAATTAGTGTGCTGTTTTGGATTTATAAATCGTATTTTAAAAAAGGGGCTATTCCAGATTTGATGGTAGCGCCTATTTTAATTTGGATTGTACTCAATTATCTCATTGCTTTTAAATTGACCGGAGCCGGGTTTTTTGTAATTCCCTTATTGGGTCTGATGATTAGCTGGACTATTTTGTTGTTTACCAATGATTCGCCCAGAAAACGTATTTGGTTGTTTACTTTTTTAGCTTTGCCTACCTTATTGATTTTTGCTCCATTGGTAAAGATGCTACCGGTTGGATTGGGTTTGAAAATAATTGGTGCCAGTCTGGTATTGACCTCTTTATTATTCGTTAGTTTATTGGGGGTATTGGGCTTTTATTCCAATACCAAACAGCTTTCTAAATTGTTTGCTATCGTTGCAGTGCTAGCCTTTATAACTGCCTATTTTAAATCCGATTATTCCGTACAACGCAGGCAACCCAACAGTGCCTTTTATTTGCAAGATAATGAGAATCAGGAAGCCTATTGGTTGAGTTACAATAGAGAAAATGATTCCTATACACGACAATTTTTAGGCGACAATCCACAGATAGGTGATCTTTCGCTTTCCTTTAGCAGTAAATTTAAAACAAAGCTTCATTTTTATAAAAAAACCGCCTCTCGTAACATTCCGGCTCCCGAAGTGCAAAAAACACTGAATGACACCTTGTTTACAGATAAGAATGTATATGAATATACCATCAAACCAAAACGAAAAACCAATGTATTATTACTAAATGCTCGGGATAGTATTCATTTTTATTCGATTCGTTTTAACGGAGAGCCTTTGGGCAAAAAAGACCCTAAAAGTCCGTTTGTTTACAAGGTTACCAAAGAAAATCCTAAGATTATTGCCTATTATTTAGCAGAAGGAGTCGATAGTCTGCATATCAGTATGCGCCTTCCAAAAAACGAAAAACCTTCTATTGATTTGTATGACATTTCTTTTGATTTACAAAACAATCCTGCATTTCACATCACACCTAGGAGTAAGACTATGATGCCCACTCCTTTTGTTATTAATGATGCTGTAATTGTTAAAACTAAGTTATGTGCAAATAGAAAAACAAGTCTATGAAAAAAATATTAATAGAAGGATTACGATTTATTCATAGAAGAATTAATAATATTCATGCCCCAAAAAACATCTTAATTGAAGCTGAAGGGAATTTGGAATCACCAAATCCTTGTGATTGTGTTGACTTAGCAGAAGTAACTAATGAACATAATCCAGCAGATATTTTAAATGGAATGGGAAAATGTATTGAATTAAAAGATTTTGAAAAAGCTGCAAAACTTTTCGCTATTGCAGGAGTATATGGGAATTATGACACCTACAGAGTAAAAGACAGAACTGCACATCAAGCTTTATTAGTTCTTCAACAAAATATTCTATTAAAATTAAACGAAAAGGATAAGGAAAAAATGATTTCGAATTTTAACAAATTATTAAAAAAAGGTTCAGAAGAGTTAAATAATCTCTGTCAGGATATTCAAAAAGTTGGTATTCCAAAATACTTTCCGAGATATATGATCCAACACGGTATGCAAGCATTTACAAATAAAGAAGGAAACGGACTTGTTGAAAAATTTAATAGCAAAGAAGCATGGACATTAGCCTTAAAAAGTTATTTACACTGTGGAGAATAAAATCTGCACATAACAACAGTAACCGTTGTACAAACCCATAAACTTTCCAAATCCCATTAAAAAAGAGCTGATTTAAGCCCTTTTTATTATAGAAAAGCATTTTTCAGACTAATTTAAGAGAAAAATTAAAGCTCGTAAAACGGCTTAAAAACCGTTTCCAAGCTGTTTTTAATACTAGAATATTAAAAGCTAAAGTTTGCTTATTACTTTTTGCTTTTTTAGTGATGAATTTTAGGTATTTCTTGATATTATATGCCATAGCAGCCATATGCATTACTTTATTAGCTTGCCTAATGCCTATAGTATTTATCTTACGAAGCCCCATAAATTGAGTAAGTGTGCCAAAGACAGGCTCTACGGTACTACTTCGTTTTTTCTTAAAGTATTTACCTTTATTAGATTTAATACGTTGAATGTTTCGCTGATATTCCGCTCTAAAAAAGGTAACCGAAAATTTCTTTTCTTTGGCTGATTTTCCTAAACATTTTTTCTTTATTGGACAGTCTTTGCAGATAAAAGAAGAACATCGGTATTCTTTCTTTTTGGTCTTAGTTCTACTGTCTAAAAACACCTTTTTAAAAGGAATGATTTCGCCTTGAGGACAAGTATAATAATCGTGTTCTTTATGATAGATAAAACCAGTAGGGCCACCTTTGTAAGTTCCGTGAGGAGGAATATAACTCACTAAACCTAATTGCTCTAAAAAATGATAATTTTCGCCATCACTATATCCGGTATCAGCAAGTAAATTCATCCATAGTAAACCTTGTTTGTTTAAACGCTTTTTTAATCGTGTAGTGATGTCTTGCAAACATTGATTATCTTTTTTATCCGCGTGATAAGCTCCAATATCAGTAATAACGTGATGTGCTGTATCTACACTCAGCTGACTTAAATAATTTAATTTTCGAGCTTTACCCGGTTTTACGCTAATACGAGAATCAGGATCGGTAGGACTATAATGTGTTTTATTGGAGGTGTATTTGGCATTTTTGGCAGCAGCACCGGGACGATGATTTTGGTCTTTTTTCCATTTTTTGTTTCTGCTAGCTATGGCATTAAGTTCGGCTTTTGTTGCAGTAACATTTTGCTGTGTTTTAGAGGCTTTATTAACTTTGGCTTTTCTACTGGATTTCGGCTTGTCCATATTGCTGATGTGGCGTATTTTTTGTAGGTATTCTTCCAACTCATCCGAAGGAACTTTAAGTTCTAAGCTATCCATAGAAGCATTCGCTTTAATAGGAGCAGAATCTATGGCTTGTGTATGTCCGCTAACCATTCCTTTATCAATACACATAGTAAGAATATGCACAAAAACTTCTTCAAATAAAGTTTCATCAAATAACTGACGCGTACGGCTCAATGTGGAGTGCCAAGGCAAGGGTTCATCAATATCATAGCCCAAAAAGTATAAAATATCTAAGCGCATACTACTGTGCTCTATAATTTTTCTATCACTGATAATATTTTCTAAATATCCCACAAGACATAGTTTAAAAAATACCACAGGATCAATGCTTACTTGCCCTTTACTACCGTAATATTTATGTGTTTTTTCATACAAAAAATCTAAATCTAAGACTGCTTTCAAGCGTTTGTAAAAATTATTCTCAGGTATGTGTTCGCTTAAATGAAAAATGGTAAATAATTTTTCTTGATAATTCTTTTTTCCTTGCATAATAACTGATTAAATACATCGTAAATATACTAATAATCAATAAATTAAATAAATTTCTACTACTTTATTATGTAGTATGTTTAAAATAATTGTATATTTGTGCAACAGGCACAAAAAATATAAGGCATTGGGCAGATAGTGCTAAAATTCAATATGATAGCAATAAATAAACATAGTGCAAAACTGAAAATTAGGTGCTTTAAAATGCCAAACGCACCATATTTAAACCGTTGTGCGTCATTAGATGGAACGAAAAAACAAAACATAAAATGAAAAGAATTTTAGGAATATTAGTACTTTTAATAACTTTTAATGCTTATCCTCAAACTGAAACTATTTTAAAAAAACCAAAAGTTGATAAACGTGTTGAATTATTGAGTATTGTTTTTAGACTTGCCGATAGTAAAGAATACAGTTCTAAAAAATTTCCAAAATATGTTGACAATATTGAAAAGCATTTTGCTCAATATAAAAATCATAAATTAATTAAATTCATAAAAAATAAATTAAGAAAAAAGGGGGTAAGTTATGACGCAGTTATGAGTATGGCAATAAGCATAACCGAACCGCCAAAAATGGAACCGATTGTCCCTTTTTCAAAAAGTATTCCCGATAAACGTTGGGGAAAGAAAAGTGCAACAAAATTTTTAAAACTTTTAAATGAATTTTATACCGATGCAAAATGCGAAAAGTTTTTCAATGAGAATTCTGATATTTACAAAACCGTATCAAAAAAATTTATGAAAATTTATGAAAATTTGGACCTTAAATGGTATCAAAATTTCTATGGACAAAAACCAAAAGGAGAATTTAAAATTATAATAGGTTTAGGAAATGGAGGAGGTAATTATGGACCGAAAATAATCTTACCAAATGGAAAAGAGGTTATTTATGCAATAATGGGGACTTGGAATGTAGATAGTTTAGGTAATCCTCAATTTAAAATGAACGATTATTTTCCAACACTTCTACACGAATTTAATCACTCTTTTGTTAATCATATCGTAGAAAAATATCATATGGAACTTCAAGAAAGTGGAAAAAAAATTTTTGATAAAGTAAAGGATAAGATGAACAATCAAGCATATAGATATTGGGGAACTATGTATGCAGAGGCATTAGTAAGGGCATCTGTCATTAAATATCTAAAAGACCATAACTCAGAGAAAAGATTAATAGAAAATGAATTAAATAAACAATTAGATAGAGGATTTTTATGGACAGACAAATTAGTAAAAGAGTTAGGAAGATATGATAAAAATAGAGATAAATATCCAACATTAGAGAGTTTTATGCCTGAAATAGTTAAATTTTTCAATAAGACAACTTCCGAAATAGATGAATTGAATAAAAAAATAGATGCAAAAAGACCAAAAGTAATTTCAATCCAACCTTTCGCTAATAATTCTACTAGTGTAGATTATAATATCAAACAGATAATCATATCATTTGACAGAGAACTTATAGGAAGAGGTTCTTCAATATTTAAAGGAGATAAAGGAGATAAAGCATTTCCTGAAATAAGAAACATTTCATATTCAAATGACAAGAAAAAAATAATAATGGAAGTAAAATTAAAACCTAATAAAGAATATCAATTTGTTCTTACAGGCTGGAGTTTTAAATCAAAAGACGGTTTTGGAAT
>JALSNL010000452.1 GCA_026987055.1 Melioribacteraceae bacterium
CTTGTGATAGTAAGTCTGCCGCAACATATTTGGGATTTGCATTTTCGTCAGCAATAACCAATACTTCGCTTGGTCCGGCTATCATATCAATAGCGCATCCTTTGGGATCTATACTTACAATAGCTTTTGCAGCAGCAACAAATTGATTACCGGGCCCGAAAATTTTATCAACCTTTTTAATTTTATTTGTTCCAAAAGCCATTAACCCGATTGCTTGTGCGCCGCCAACTTTATAAAATTCCCTTATTCCCAAATAATTTGCTACGTATAAAACTTCCGGACTAACATTATTACCTGTCGGAGAGCAAACTACAATTCTTTCACAGCCTGCAATTAGAGCCGGAATGGCGAGCATCATTAAAGTGGAAGGTAAAATTGCAGTACCGCCGGGAATGTAAAGACCGACATTTTCTATTGGTCTGAATTCTCTTGTGCAAACTATACCGGATGTTGTTTCAACGGAATATTTTAGAGGCAATTGCATTTTGTGAAATTTAGTTATGTTATTAACTGCCGTTTTAACAGCTTTTTTAAATTCGGAACTAACAAGCTTTTCACTTTTTTCGAATTCTTTATTTGTAACTTTTATTTGCTTTCCGGAAAAACCATCAAGTTTTTTTGCATAATTTAATACTGCTTTTAATCCGTAAGTTTTTATATTACCTAAAATAGGCTGTACAACTTTATATGCCGAAAACATATCAATTGCCGGTCTATGCAAAAGCCTACTTTTTTTCTTGTCGTTTAGTTTGTTGTATTCAAATATTTTCATTTTGTTAGAATTAAGCTCCTATTTGAATTTTTTATAAAATTATTTGCATAAACAAATTTAAAGAATAATATTTTCAATTGGCATCGATAAAATACCCGAAGCTCCGGCGGCTTTTAAGTCTTCGTTTATTTCCCAAAATTTATCTTCATTTATTACTGCATGAACAGCTACCAGACCTTTATTAGAAAGCGGCAGAACAGTAGGACTTTCTAACGAAGGGATAATTTTTATAATTTGTTCGAGCGAATCTTTAGGTACATTCATCATTATATATTTTGATTTCTTTGCTTTTAATGAAGATTCAATTCTTAAAAGTAATTTGTTGAATATTTTTTTTAATTCCGGTGATAAATTAAACTTCTCACTTTGAATTAAGACAGCTTGAGAATTAAGAATATTAAAAGATTTTTTTAGTTTGTTTAACTTTAAAGTATTGCCGGTGGAAACCAAATCACATATATAATCGGCAATGCCTAAAGAGGGAGCAATTTCTACGGAACCGCTAAGTTCAATTACTTTTGCCTTTATTTTATTTTCATCTAAAAAATTGTTTAGTATTTTGGGGTATGACGTTGCTATTATTTTGTTTTCCAAATCTTTAATACTTTTCAACTCGTCTTTTTCCGGTATTCCCAAGCGTAAGGAACATTTTCCAAAACCCAATTGCTTTACCGGTTTAACGGCAAGTCCTTTTTCCAACATTTCATTTTCGCCAACAATACCGATATGCGCAACATTATCTTGAACATATTCTGGGATGTCATCATCTCTAAGAAAGAGTATATCCAAATTAAAATTTGAAGCACTAACAAACAATCTGTCTTGAAAGTTTTCTACTTCAATACCGCAACTTTTTAATAGTTGCATGGATTTGTCGTGTAATCTTCCTTTTTTTTGGATTGCCAATCTTAAATTTTCGTTCATATTGTAACCTTTATAATAAAAAACCCCGACAAATTGCCGGGGTTTGTAAAAAATTATTTATCAAAATATTTATACCTCACCGGCGTTCACATAAAGTAATTTACGGTGATGATGATATTTAGTGTTATTTTTTTTCATTTCACCTATCAATATAAATATTTTTTAATTCTAACAAAAATGAATATGCGGAATTGTTATATGAAATTCTATAAATATCAGCATATTATGCAAAAAATTGAATATTCTAAAACTTATCCAAAAAATAAGGTAACATATCCCGCCAAGTAGGCCAGTCGTGCTTAACATCAAAACCCCACAAATCCAACCAATGTTTAATTCCTTTTGAGTTCATTATATTTGATAGTTGAATAGACGAAGAGGGATCTTCAAATTCACCTTGACCGGATGCAATTACTATTCCCAAATTATTTCTCATTTGGTTTAACAGATTTTCATCATATAAATTCGGTAAAAAATCTATTGGAGAATTAAAATAAACATGATCGTCGTAATAACCTTTGCTGTAAGCTTTTAAATCATAAACTCCGCTCATTGCAATAGTTCCTCTAAAAACGGAAGGATTTCTTAAAAAAGTATTCATGGCGTGATAAGCGCCAAGCGAAGCTCCGGTTGTTATTATCGGAACTTCACCACGACAATTATCGTAAATAAAAGGAACAACTTCTTCAATTATGTATTGGTTGTATTGACCGTGTCTAAGCGATTTATGCGGCGGATAAACGGAATCGTTTAACCACGATTCGTTATTTATACTGTTAATGGAATAAGCTTTAAATTTTCCGCTTTCAATAATAGGTTTAATGGAATCGATTAATTGAAAACGTTCATATTCTAAAAAATCGGCTCCTGCCGTAGGGAACATTAGCAAAGGAGTTCCGTAATTGCCGTAAACAACAAGACTCATTTCTTTATTTAAACTAGGACTATGCCAAGTATGTATTTCTCTATTCATTTAACAATCCTATTTTTTTATTTTGTAAACTATATTGATAAGTTATTAATTGCAATCAATTTATTAAATTTATAATTGTTTAAATGTTTATCTCTGGAAAAATTCTTATTATGAAATGTTGATTTAACAATTTTTTATGAAAACTATGAGGTTTGAAATGAAAAAATATTTTACTCTTTTAATTTTAGCTCTTGCATTATTTTTTACAGGTTGCAGCTTATCACACAGCGTAAAAGGAAGCGGAATTACCACAACCGAAGACAGAACTGCCGGATACATAAGTAAAATAGATATTACCGGAGATTTTACAATCAACATTAATTGTGGAAAGCAAGATAGCATAAAGGTAGAAGCAGAAGATAACATCCTGCCTTTTATAGTAACTAAAGTTGAAGATGAAAATTTAACAATTACAACAAAAGAAGATATTACGGCGCTAAGGGAAATTAGAATTACCGTAAATCTTCATGACTTAAAAGAATTGGATTCCGATGGGAAAAGTAAAATAAAAGTTAATGATATACGCACAGACGAGTTGGATGTTTCGGCCAATGAAGAAGGAGTAATTGAATTAGAAGGCAAGGTAGATGAACTAAATATTACAATAGACGATGATGCTAAGGTCTTGGCAAAATCGGTAATTACAAAAAGAACGTATGTTTCAATATACGGAGACGGTAGAGCAGAAGTTAACGCCAGAAAATATTTAGATGCAAAAGTTAACGGAAAAGGCGTAATTGATTATTGGGGTAATCCTGAGGAAATAAGTATTAAAGCTTCAGGTGGTGGTTCGGTTAATAAAAGATAAACTTATAATCTTTAAGTTTAAAGGAAAAGAATTTAGAATAGAACTTCTTTATATAGAAAAACAAGAATTACATTGACGGTGTGTTTTCAATATTAAGAATATTAAAAATCATAAATGGAAATAGAATGAAAAAAGTAAATATTAAAACTTTCAATGTAATTGGAATTTCGGTAAGAACAACAAATGAAAACGGACAATCGGCAAATGACATTGGGAAATTATGGAATAGATTTATGACAGAAGGAATTCTTGATAAAATACCAAACAAAGTTGACAATACTATTTATTCAATTTATACAGATTATGAAAAAGATCACACCAAACCTTACACAACAATTTTAGGCTGTAAAGTAGAAAATTTGGATATAATTCCAAATGGAATGATAGCAAAAAAAATAGAGGGTGGAAACTACACAAAATTTGTAACCAAAGGAGACTTAACAAAAGGTGCTGTTTATAAAGAATGGGAAAATATTTGGAATTCAAAATTAGATAGAAAGTATTCAGCAGATTTTGAAGTATATGGCGAAAAAGCACAAAATCCTCAAGACGCAGAAGTAGATATTTATGTTGCGATAAAAGGATAACGAATGGAAAAAGTAAACTTCAAATCTAAAGACGGACTAAGAATAGCAGCAGATTACTATAAAGTGGAAAACCATGTTCAAAAACAATATGGAAAGTTGTAAAAGGTTATGAAACTTATTGGAAAGCATTAAAAGAATTTCTAATAGAAACAGAATAAAATAGAGTCGGTGGTTAATAAATGTGAGTGCAATTGTAATTTTTGACTGTGTTCATAATTTTTTTTGGAGCGTGTAATAAGTATAAGTAATAAACTAAAAATATCGTTTTTTATAATCTTCTACTATTTTGAGAACAGTTGTTAACCTATAAAGTTCATTAAAAATAGATGGCAAATATTTGACTAATAAATTTTTAGGGTTTAACAATATTCAATATCCATTCGGTTATAATTTTTAATACTGCAGGGTTCATGGTTTCTTCTATTTTTGCATATTCATTAGGATTACCTGTTTTACATTTTTGCATTAGATGATTTAAGCCGGATAATTTTTCTATTTTATAATTTGTGTTGCCTCCTTTTTTAAGAGCTTGCTCAATGCCGTTTAAATTTTCTTTTGGTAAAACTTGTAAATCCTTTTCTCCATTGAGTGCTAAAACAGGACATTTAATTTTTGAAAGATTTTCTGCCGGTTTATAAGTAATGAAATATCTAAACCAAGGGGTTGTAAGCGTTCTTACCGTTTGTTTAATAAACATATCAGTATTGCCAATTTTTTTTAGTTCATCTGCCGATAGTTTCTTTAATTCATTTTTAAAATAAGTTTCAAGTTTAATTTTTATGTTGTTATCGTTAGGATATTTATTTAAAATCTTGTAAGCACCTTGCATTAAATTAACATTAAAATTAATAGCTTTTTCGGGTATTCCATTAACTTTACTGATGGCAATTTGTTGTAGTTTAAGAAGTTCAGGTATTGGAATTCCAGGTCCGGCAAGCAAGACAATAAAAGCAATATCATCAGATAATTTTGCTGCAATAGGAGCTATCATTCCACCTTCGCTCATTCCTAATAAACCAATTTTGTTGTTATAAATATTTTTATGAGATTGTAGATATTGGACTCCTGCCAGAGCATCGAAAGCAAAATTTACTGATGTTGCTTCACTAAAGTTTCCTTCGGATTCGCCAATTCCTCTATCGTCAAACCTTAGCACTCCAATCCCATGTCTTGTTAAATAATCTGCAAGTACAAGAAATATTTTGTGACCGAAAACTTCGCTGTTTCTATTTTGCGGACCTGAGCCGGAAATTAAAACAACGGCAGGATATTTTCCGGTTGTATCCGGCAAAGTAAGTGTACCGGCTAAATTTATGTTATCTTCCGAATTATAGAACTTTACATCTTCGGTATAATAAGGGAACGGGGCTTTTGGTTCTTGTGGTCTTTTAGGCGGAACAATTTTTTCCGGTTGTCTTAATAGTTTTAGGTTAAAGGTCTTACCGGATTGTTTGAACGTTCCTTCAATTTCCGTAAATGATTTATTTACTTTCCCTGAATATTCAAAACCAATTGTTTTTGACTTAACTGTAAGCTTCGAATTATTAAAATCAACTTCTTGAATAGGAATTCCTTTTGCTCCTTGATCCGGACTATCCATTGTTGAAGTAAGTTTTCCATTAGTTTCTTTAATATGTAATACTAATCTTAATTTGTTCCCTTGTATGTTTAATGTTCCATACCAATCACCGGTTACATTTTGGGCATTTACAAACATAGAACTTAAAAGTAAAACAATTAATAATCTGAATTGTTGCATTTAATTTATTCCTTATTAGGAAATAGTAATATTTGTAATTTTTTTCTGAACTAGTTTATTAAGTATTGTAATTTATAACTAATTATTGATTTATTGAAAGAATAAAACATGTAATTTAAGAAAAAATTATTAAGACTAAGGCTTATGGTTTCTGTAGGTTCTGTAATTAAAAGTTTTCCAATTTAGATTTTTAATTTTTATTATTGATTCACCTTTTGTTGTACAAAAATCATAAGCTTCCGGATGATTTGTGATTGTTTTTTTCAAACAGATAGTA
>JALSNL010000453.1 GCA_026987055.1 Melioribacteraceae bacterium
CATTACCGCTACCGGAAACCAAACAAGTTTTTCCTTCAAAAGTATCATTTCTTGTTTGCAGCATTTCGGCGGCAAAATAAACAGAACCATAACCTGTAGCTTCAGGACGAATTAATGAACCACCCCAATTCAAACCTTTACCGGTTAATATTCCGGAAAATTCATTTCTAAGTTTTTTATATTGACCAAACAAATATCCTATTTCTCTACCGCCAACACCAATATCACCGGCCGGTACATCTGTATTCGGACCAATATGACGGAATAATTCGCTCATAAACGCTTGGCAAAATCTCATTACTTGCATATCGCTTTTTCCGTGCGGATCAAAATCGGAACCACCTTTACCGCCGCCCATTGGTAAAGTAGTTAAACTGTTTTTGAATACTTGTTCAAATGCTAAAAATTTTAAGATACCTTGTGTAACCGAAGGATGAAAACGTAAACCACCTTTGTATGGACCAATTGCGCTATTCATTTCTATTCTATAACCACGATTAACATGAACTTCGCCTTGTTCGTCAACCCAAGGAACTCTAAAAGTAATTAGTCTTTCAGGTTCAACTAGTCTTTCTAAAACTTTTGCTGCTCTGTATTCCGGATGTCTATCCAAAACAATAGAAAGTGATTCTAAAACTTCTTCTACTGCTTGATGAAATTCCGGTTCACTCGGATTTTTTGCAACAACTTCTGCCATCAAATCTTTTACGTATTGTGACATTTTGATTCTCCTTACTTCATTTTAAGTAGTTAGTGATTTATTATATATTGCAAGGTGCAATTGCATTTTAAGGTCACATTATTTTTTATTTTCAGTTTTATATATTATTCCTTTATTCTTTTGTCCGCTAATTTTTACTAATAACGGTTTATCGAATTTTAAATGTCTGGTAAACTCTAATTCCTCAACAGCTTTTTGTTCGGCTAACCAATTCCAATCAACATAATTATCTTCATTTGAATCTTGAATTGTGAAATAACCTATTCTAAAAGATGTAATATTATGGAAAAAGTGCGAACCTTGAGAAGGCTCAACACTAAAATCTTTAAATCCGCTTTCCACTATTACGGCTGCTCCGGATATTTGGTCCCATGTTACGGGAATTCCTAACCAAGGATCTAAACTTCCCCATCTGCCAACACCAATTAAAATGTATTGTTTTTGCTCTTTTAATAATTTAGTATTCAGTAGGGTTATCTCGGCAGCAACATCTTTACTTCTTGATCTATCATATTTTTCTTTATCCACTAAAATTATATCATATAAATTATCAATTATTCCATCTCCTAAAACTTTATCACTAACACAAAGAATTTTTTCGCTATCGGGTTCGGAAAAATCGATATACGCTGATTCACGCGTCATAACCATTGGTCTCATTTGAAGCATTGCAAATTCAATTAGCTCTCCTTTGGGAACCGAAAGATTTACAGCAAATTCAATTTCTATTTGAGTTCCCATTCCCCATGTACCATAACTAAATAGCATTTGCAAAATTTTGGGTAACGGAAATATATTATGTTTTAGAATTGGGGCAAATGTTACTAACCTGTAACCGGATCTTGATATTCCATCATAAACCGCATCATTTTCCGGTGAATATGTAGAACCTACATAGTTTAATGTTCCGTCTTTTTCTGCTACAGTTAAATCATACTCAATAAGCAAATTTTCCGGTATTTGATTATCACCCGGATATAGATTTCCTTCTATATTTAAAGCATAAAATTTTTGTTGGGCATCATCCAACGATTTTCCGCTGGCAAAAGCGTGCATTAAATGTTTAGGATACTTTGGACAAAAATGAACTGTGTTACCTCCTTCAACAACAGTCTTTCCCAGACCTAAAGCTATAGAGGCAATTCCGTCTTCGGATTCTTGCGGAGCTATCGGATAGAAATTATACGAGTTTGCAACACCTGATATTTCGGGATAAAATCTTTCTTCGTGCGCTGTTCCAACAAGTTTTTGAATTATTACAGCCATTTTTTCTTCTTCTAATCTGTAAGAAGTAGCTTTAAGATAATCTTTTGCCTTAGAGAGAAAGGTAGAGGCATAAACAAGTTTTATTGTTTGTATCAGTTCATCTAATCTAACATCAACATCATAATCATTATTCGGAATCATCAAAGTTTCATAAACTCCGGCAAATGGCTGAAATTGAGAATCTTCTAACAGACTTGAAGATCTAACGGCTAAAGGAGTTTTTACGATATTCAAAAAATCTATAAGCTTAAGAACAACTTTACTGGGAAATCTTTCCGCTTCAAGAAATCGACTTATTATTTCATCATCATCTTCTTCTGATATTGCAAATTCAAATAAATCATTTTCTTCCATAAACTGATCAAAAACATCTGTGGCCAAAACAATTGCAGACGGAACGTATATATCTATTCCTTCGAATTTAAATGACAATGCATAATTTGTAAGTAACATGTTAATAAAGCCCAAACCTCTGGCCTTACCACCAAGCGAACCATTTCCAATTTTTGCAAAACTATTTTTCGGATCAAAAGTATCAGGATTAAATTCGGTTATTGTTCCTCTTTCTCTCATTTCTCTATAAAGCCTGATATTTGAGATCAAATGATTCCGCATATCTTCAATAGATTTAAAATCCGATACTTTCTTTGATCTTAAGTGTCGTGCTAACCAAAATTCAGTACGAGCTTTTAACCAACTTGAAAAATGATTTCTATCCGAATGATACTTTATACTTTCATCAGGAACTTTTGCCAGTTGCTTTTCTAAAGTTCTTAAATTATTAGCCCGTCCAACTTCCTTACCATCTTCGGTTCTAAAAACAAAATCCCCAAAACTTAAATTATTTTTGAGGAATCGTTTTAAATCCGAAAGTAAGCTTGGAGAATTTTTTAATAAAAAGGAAGCTCCTATTTTATGTGCTACTTCTTTAAATTCTTTTTGACTGGATTGCAAGAGAATGGGAATATCTTCATGAACTTTTTTAATTTCTTTTGCTAAAACAATTCCTGCTTTACGGTCTTTTTTACCATTCCGCCTAAAGTTTATATCCGAAATAACACCAAGTATATAACGCTGATATTTTTTAAAATAATCCCAAGCTTCTTCGTAAGTTGTACACAATAGAATTTTAGGTCTTGCACGCATACGTAAAAATCTGTGTGTAGTATTAACACCCTCGGAAATTAATTGTTGAGATTGCTCAAATACTTGGGAATAAATTATAGGTAGATATGTTGAATAAAACTTAACATCATCTTCAACTAAAATAATTGCTTGCACACCAACAACTTCTATATCTTTTTTTATATTTAGCTTATCTTCAACGTATTTTATTATTGCCATCAACAATCTATAATCACCTTGCCAAATAAATATTCTATCGAATAATGTGGAAGCTGATTCCATAGCAATTTCTTTTCTTTCAAGATTATCGTAGGCAAGTAAAATGATGGGAACTTTTGGGGTTTTGGCTTTAATTAATTTTGCAAAATCTACAACATACATATCTTCGATGTGCATTGTTGTAATAATCAAATCAAAATTTTTGCCGCTTTCTATAAATGTAAGAGCTTCTTTACTTGTGGTAACATGAGTAATATCGGGTGCGTTACTTAGGTTTAACGAGTTGTATTCTTCTCTTATAAGTTCATATAATTTCCCGTCTTCTTCAAAAACATAGTTGTCGTACAAACTTGAAACTAGAAGTATATCCCTAATTTTGAAGCTCATTAATTTTTGGAATTTTTTTAGTCTGCTTCCAAAAATATCTTCAACTTGGTTTCTATTTATATTTTCATATTTCATTTAAGGAAACAATTAAACCAACCCTTGATCTAGCATTGCATCGGCAACTTTAAGGAAACCGGCAATATTGGCACCGTTTACGTAATTGCCCGGCGTACCGAATCTATCGGCTGTTGTTATACAAGTATTATGAATTCTTATCATAATTTCTCTAAGTCGTTCATCAACTTCTTTACTTGGCCAAGGCAATCTCATACTGTTTTGAGACATTTCCAATCCGGATGTAGCAACACCACCGGCATTAGAAGCTTTACCCGGAGCATAAAGAATTCCGGCTTCGTGGAAAACTTTAACACCTTCTATTGTTGTAGGCATATTTGCTCCTTCGCAAACACACATAGTACCGTTTTCTACAATTTGTTTTGCATCTTCTTCCAGAATTTCATTTTGTGTGGCGCAAGGAAGTACAACATCCACTTTTACTTCCCAAGGTTTTCTACCGGCAAAAAACTCTACGTTAAATTCTTTTGCATAATCTTCCACAATATCTTTGTTGCTGGATCTTAACCTTAACATATAATCAACTTTTTCTCCTTTAATACCATCAGGGTCATAGATGTAACCATCAGGACCGGAAAGAGTAACTACTTTACCACCCAAATCATTAACTTTTTGAACGGCACCCCAAGCAACATTTCCAAAGCCGGAAACAGCAACTGTTTTACCGTCAAAAGAAGTACCTTTTGTTTTCAGCATTTCTTCGGCAAAATAAACAACGCCGTAACCGGTTGCTTCGGGTCTTACCAAAGAGCCGCCCCAATTTAATCCTTTACCCGTTAGTACTCCGGTAAACTCGTTTTTTAATCTTTTATATTGTCCAAATAAATAACCTATTTCTCTGGTTCCTACACCAATATCTCCGGCAGGTACATCTGTATTAGGACCAATATGCCGGAAAAGTTCTGTCATAAAACTTTGGCAAAATCTCATTATTTCATTATCGCTTTTTCCTTTGGGACTAAAATCGGAGCCGCCTTTTCCGCCGCCCATTGGCAAGGTTGTTAAACTATTTTTAAATACTTGTTCAAAAGCCAAAAATTTTAATATACCCAAAGTTACCGATGAGTGAAAACGCAAGCCTCCTTTGTAAGGACCAATTGCACTGTTCATTTCAATTCTGAATCCGCGATTAATATGAATTTCCCCTTGGTCGTCCATCCAAGGAACTCTGAACATTATCAGTCTTTCCGGCTCAACCATTCTTTCCAATATTTTAGCAGATTGGTATTCAGGATGGCGATCGAAAACAATTTTTAGTGATTCCGTTACTTCTTGTATAGCTTGATGAAATTCGGGTTCGTTAGGATTTTTTGCTTTTACTTCAGCTAGAATTTTTTGAATATATTCGGACATATTAAACTCACATTTTAATTTTTAATTATATTTTTTGCCCGTTTTTTTAGCAGTATATATGTAACAAAATAAAAAAAATGGATGTTCAATCCACTTTATTCAGCTCATTAAATTCTGCATAATTGGACATCTTTATATTTTAAACATATAGTCTATTAATTCTATTAGCAAGATTTTTTTTGTCGATAAGTATTTTTATTTTTGCCATTGGTTGTGAAGTACATAACCTCACCAAACTTTTAAGTTATTTGTATAAGGTTGTGCCTTTTTTTATTCTGCACAAATATTAAATTCCGTAGAGGTGTGGACCTCTACGGCAGATAAAAGACCTCCGGAAAAGATTTCTTTTTTACCACATTACATGTTACAAATATTAGTGACAATATTATAATTTTCAGTTTAGTTTTCATTTTGAAAATTTTCTAATTGTTTTATGATATAATTAAAATCAAATATTTTCAAAATGGTATGAACAATTAATCATTTGTTCCAATAAAGCAAAGAGTATTTTTGCAAACCATCTTTTGTTAAATATCTATACTTTTTTGTTTTTATTTTATATGCTACTATCTCTCTTTCACTATTGTCATCTGTTTTGTATTTATCAGATGCAATACCAACTATATAACCATCTTTTGTGTAGTAAAAATTTGACCAGTAAACAGGGAAAGCTATATTACTTCTTGGTAAATCTATTTTCCTTGAATTTCTTTTTTTAGTATCATATTCATATAAGTAATGATTTTTAACTGTAGTGTATAAAAATTTATCTCCTTCTTTATTTATACTTCCAAGATCAGCAAAGTCTGATAAGGAAATTTTGAATTCTTTTTTTGTTTTTATATTCCATACAATTATATTTTTTGAGCTACCATATAAAACCATAATATTTTTCTCTTGTGAGAATAGAATTTTATTTAGATCAAAATTTCCTTTTATTATTTTTAGTATTT
>JALSNL010000454.1 GCA_026987055.1 Melioribacteraceae bacterium
AAATTACAATACTTACCGCAAATAATAATCTATATTTACGTTTATTTTCTCAAGAAAACGGAGATGAACCACGGCACACAAAAATGATTTGGCCGGAAGGTGATATTTCTTTTCTGCATGCAATACCTGCGATAGGAACTAAATTTCACAAAGCAGAAAAATTGGGACCTCAAAGTAAAAAGTTTTCTGCTAACGGAGCATATTCCGCTACATTGTATCTTTATTTTGGAGCACGCCGATAAAATGTTTTAATGTATGGTTAAAAGCGAAAAGTCTTCATCTCAAATTTGCATCTCTATTTTTAATAAACTTATCAATTACATCAAGTAAAAATTTATTCTTTTTCTGAAATTTTTCATCTTTAATCTTAGACAAAAACCAATTCACATAATCTTTAATTCTTTCCGGATTTTTTTGATGTAAATGCCAAGAAACTCTGTTTATACAATCATCAACTGTTCCTTTTACATCCGGTTGATTTATATAAGGTTTAATAACTTCCAATGATTCAAAACAATCGGAGTGACCGATTCCGTCTAAAACCAAATTCCTTTCATTGCTTGTTTGGGCAAAGGGTAAAGCTTTTTTATACAGATTAACTTTATCGCATGCTCCCAAAGTTTTATTGATGTTAACGGAATGGACAAATCCTTTTAATGCTATGGATTTTATTTTTTTGTTTTTTTCGGAAATCATTATTTCCATTAAATCATTCATTGGTTCGGATGCTGTAAAGTTTGCAAGTCCTTGAACAGCAGCTTCTCTTATTGTCAAATTTTTATTTGCAGCTTCTTTTTTTAATAAGTTCAAAGCATTGTTGTCATTTGTATATCCTAGTAATCTTAAAAGGGAAGATTTTGTTGAGATATCATTTGTGGAATCTTTTGCTTTTGCAAGAAGAGCAGTGTTTTGTTTGTTGGGATAATTAATTAAAACTTTTGAAATAGTTCGTTCCAATTTTTTCTTATTTTTTATATTATCAAGATTTGAAAAAAGAGAAAGTAATTCTTGTAAATTTTTTTCAGTTGAAATTTCAGCTAAAGATTTAAAGGTTTCCGACATAAGTTTTTTACTTCCTGAATTAGTAAACTTCAGTATAGTTGCAAAAGCCGGTTTTATTATTCGTGCTCCCACAGCTTTTATTAGTACAATTTTCAAATCGTCCTTTACTTTTGGAATCAGACTTATAATTGTTTTATCAATATCATTTCCTTTTAATAAAGACAAAGAAGTCAATGCGTGTTTGGAAAGTTCGTTGTTATTGTTTGCTGATATTTTTGCAAGTTTAATAATATCTGTCTTATCGCCAATATTGGCAAGGGTTTTTACAACTGCTATTTTTACGTTATCAATATCGGAATTAAGAAGTTGAATAACATTGGGCTTTACACTCTTATCTTTTCTATCTTCAAAAACACTTAAAAGTTGAATTTGATTTTCCGGAGGAAGAGTTTTAAGAAGTTCGGCATAGACTGTAATATCAGTACTTTCCGGTAATTCTCTGATTTTAGAAATCGCAATTGATTTTAATTCTGTAGGCTCATTTTTTATTCTAATTAAAATTTCTTCTTTTTTATTTTTTGCCGTATTTATTATTCCATTTAATGCAGCTGATTTTAAGTTAGTTGGCAAATCCAATTTATAAAATTTAGTGTAATAAATATAGGCTTCGTATTTATCTTGTTTTGCAATGTTATCTATACATAATAAATATGAATCAAAGAGAGTGTTTCTAAAATTTATGTTTGCAGAATTAAAATGTTCCTCTAAAAATGCCATAGCTTTTTTATCTGCAATTTTACCAAGAGCTGATGCTGCAGCAATAGCAATATCATTGTCCGCATTTTGTAAAAGTTCCCCCAATGCGTAAACGGAGTTTTTAGTTTTTCTGGCAGCCAAGGTATTGATAATTCCAATTTTTATTTTTTTATCAGGATTATCTAAAGAATTGATTAGAGCTTTATCAACTTTATTACCTTGAATATTTTCCAAAGCATATCGCGCAATGTTGGTGGTTTTTCTGTTATTTAATAATTTACTTAAAGTTGGTACTGATTTTTCCGTACCGATTAATCTTAATTTTCTACAAACAAATTGCTTACTTGCAAATGTTGCATTACTGTTTAGAAAATCCAAAATATTTTCTTCTGCAAGTTTTTTTGTCTCTTTGTTAAGAGAAAGGGAATCGACTAAATGTGAAAATGTGGTAAGATTGGTTCTGTCATCACCATAATGATAGTTGGATATTCCATGAAAAATTTTATCAGGAATAACTTGTACGGTTGCACAACTTTGTAATAATGACAATATAAAGAAAATGTTTATAATTAGTAAATTTCTAAAGTGTTCGCTTATTGATTTTTTAACAATCATTGTGCCCTCAAAAAAATAAAATAATATTCACAAAGTAAGAACGTATATTATACCGGAAAAAAGTTGGTTTTACCAAAGTTTACAAATGATAAGGACTTCGCATCGGTCTGCCTAATAGTCTGGAAGCAACTGTATCATTTTTAATTTCTTCTGTCTCCGGATTAAAATATATTTTTCTACCAATCAACATTGAAATTAGCCCAAGATGCCCGATAGAAGCTGAGCGATGAGCAGTTTCGCATGGTGCTAAAGTTTCTTTACGGCTTCTTACACAATCCAAAAAGTTTCTTACATGTCCGGGAGATTTTAATAAATGAATTTCGTCAGGTTTTATTTTATCATATAATATAGATTTGTTACTGGAATCTAATCTGTCACCACGTGCAACCCAAATCCAACCTTCTTCTCCAATCCATTTGGTTCCTGTTGTTCCGTTACAAACATCTTTATGACCACCGGCAACAATCATTTTAAGTCCGTCTTTATATTTACTATCAATTCTAAATTTAGTTGCAGCATTCCACAAACCTGTTTTAGGAAATTCTCCGTAACCGAAAATTTCTATTGGTCCGTCTTTGTCTTTTCCTAAACCCCAATGAGCAATATCGCCATGATGACCAATCCAATCCATTAACTGACCGCCACCGTAATCCAAATGCCACCTCCAATTTTTATGAACTCTTGCCGAAGCATAAGGAGCATAGGGAGCAGGTCCAAGCCATGTTTCATAATCCAACTCTTGCGGAGGTTTTGTAATTTTATCGTTCCCTCCAAAATCGGAAAAGCCGGAAGGTAAACCTACCTCAACGGTGTGTACTTTTCCTATTCTACCATTTAATACAAGCTCGCAAGCATATCTGAAATTATTTCTTGACCTTTGCCAACTGCCTGTTTGCCAAATTCTTCCGTATCTTTTTACAGCATTACAAATTGCTCTACCTTCCATTAAATTATGGGAAAGAGGTTTCTCTCCATATATATCTTTACCTGCCTTTGCAGCAGCAACGGAAACAATTCCATGCCAATGATCTGGTAATCCGATTGAAACAGCATCAATATCTTTACGTTCTAATAATTCGTTATAATCGTGGTATGTTTTACAATCATTATTCCCGTAATATGTATCAACCATGTTTTTTGCATCTTGCAAATGATTTTTATCAATATCGCAAACAGCTACAACAATTGCACCGGATTCATTTAGGAAAGTTTTCATATTTGATGTTCCTTGCCAACCAACACCGATGCAGCCTATTCTAATTTTATCACTTGGTGGGATGTTGTTATTTCTACCGAGAATTTTTGCCGGAACAAAGTAGGGTAGCGCTGTTAAACCAGCAATTGCTCCTGTAGTTTTTTTTATGAATTCACGTCTGTTAGTTTTTTTATGACTCATAATAATTCCTAATGATATTTAAATTGCTAATTCCTTATTGCCCATAAAATTCCCCGTTTCATAATTTCCATGACTTCAGGAATATCAAAATCCGAAATTGAATGTCCGATTGAAGAATAAAAAACTTTTCCTTTCCCAAATTTCTTTTTCCAAACCACCGGCATTTTAACATCTTTTATCCAGGGAGCATGTTCACCCGAAAATGTAGTTGTAGCTAGAACTTCCAATGCCGGATCAACAAGCATATAGTATTGTTCCGAAGTTACATAAAAGTCGGATAATCCTTTTGTTATTGGGTCTTGGTGATTAACTATATTAACTGTGTATATTATTTTGCCTCCGGGATGCGCAACAAATTGTCCGCCAATCATGAAAAGATAATTTGTATTTTCACGAAAGGAATCACCTAATCCGCCGTGACAGCCAGCAATACCTGTTCCGTTTTTTACTGCTTCCGTAAGACCTTGTTCTTCTTCTTTTGTAAGTTTCCCCATTGTCCATGTTTGAAAAACCAAATCATAAGTTTTCATTTTTGCTTTATCGGCATATATATCTAAAGAAGATGAAACAGTAACATCAAATCCTTGTTCTTTGAACCAAGGTAAAAATAAATTTTTAATTTCTTCCGGTTTATGTCCTTTCCAACCGCCGTAAACAAGTAACACGTTTTTCTTTGTGCCGGTAACTTTAGACTGTGATAATAAAATATCATGAATGGAGAATAGTAATACAAAAGAAAAGAAAAAAACAAAGAGTATTTTTTTCATGAATTATCCTTGATGAATAATTATAATAAAGAAAGAAGACAACACATTATTTGAAATATATATGGTAATTTACAAAATTATTTTGATAAAGTGCAATCGATTGTCTAACTTTGTTATGCAAAAACTCTTTCTTCATAAATTGGAATATAACCATGAAAAAGTTTAAAGTATTATTTGTTGTCTTAATAACCTTACTTCTAAGCAGCTGCCATTTTAATCCGACCAAAACTGCTACAAGCAATTTACCGAAGATACTAGAGAAATTTCATAATCCTAATTCCGGAAAAATTTTAATTGCTGCTCATAGAGCAATGCATACAAAGTATCCGGAAAATTCATTGGCAGCTTATCAGCATTCCATTGATAATGGTATTGATATAATTGAAACGGATATACGTACAACTAAGGATGGGAAACTGGTTCTGCTGCATGATAACTCAATTGATAGAACAACCAATGGGAAAGGCAAATTAAAGGATTTTACTTTTAAGGAATTACAGAATTTTAATTTAAAAGATAAGTACGGTGTTGGAAGAGAATTTAAATTACCTTTGGCAAAGAAAGCCTTTGAAGTTGCACATAATAAAATTATGCTGGATTTGGATATCAAAGATGTTGCAGTAAAAAAATTAGTTAATCTTGTTCATAAAACAAATATGGGAAAGCAAGTTTTATTTTTTGATAGCGACTTTGCAGTGTTGGATTCGGTTCTGCTGTTGGATTCCACACTTATTGTTATGCCACGTGCTCATTCGTTAGAAGAAGTTAAAATGATTATTGCTCGCTATCATCCGAAAGTTATTCATATTGACCATAGTTTTTATACTAAGGAAGTTGTTGATTTAATAAAACAAAGTGGTGCTAGAGTTTGGATAAATGCACTTGGTAAACCTGATATTCAAGCTTTTTCCGGCGATGTCAGTTCTGCGTATTCACCAATAATAAACAAAGGAGCAAATATAATTCAAACCGATATGCCAATTTTACTAAAAGTATATCTAGAAAAAAATAAGCTTAGATAAATTTTTAGTTTTGTAATCTATTAAAAGGAAAAATATATGAAAAAAATAATAATTCTGTTTTTGTTAAGTGTTAATTATACCGTATTCTCTCAAACTTATTTGGATACAACGTATATACAAGATTATGCAGATAAATATAACGCAGCTTCTGAAATAAAATTACTTACTGTAAAAAGTGATAGAAACAATAGAATTTCAATTTTATCTGGAACCAGTTTATTACAACCTTGGCAACATAAATTGGTTAGTGATTTACACTACAGACCTTTAACGGATATGAATATTATTTCTATAGATAGATATGAAAACCAGTTTGTTTACTTAACTGATAAAGCTGTATTAAGTAATGCTTGGGCAGGTAAATTTTATATTGAACACGGAATTAAAAATCCAACACACTTTGTTGTTGCTCATAATTTTACAACTTTGATAGCTTCAAAAGACGGGTTAGCATTATTCCGGCAAGGTAAA
>JALSNL010000455.1 GCA_026987055.1 Melioribacteraceae bacterium
GTAACTATCTTCCGGATATATTAGTTTTGTTTTTTCCGTACTTAATAACAGTGAAGATTCAAATGATATTCCGAATTCAAATTTCGGTTTACGGGGTTTTTCTTTTAAGCTTTGTCCTAAAACCATTGAGCTTACAAACACAACTAACAGAAATGTATTTTTCATTTTTATTTCTTCTTTAAAAAATATACCGATGAATTAAAAACTTACCTACTCACATCAAGTTAAAATTTCAAAAAAAAACCGCAACTGTTCAAAACAATTGCGGTTAAAAGTTTATAAATCAGCACATGATTTATTTTTATTTCATCGCTTCTAATTTATCTTTTTTTGCTAACAATGTTTCTTCATCTTCAACATGATCAGGATCCGGCACACAGCAATCAACCGGACAAACCGAAGCACATTGAGGTTCATCGAAGAACCCTTTACATTCCGTACATTTATCGGGTACAATGTAGAAATAATCTTCCGAATAAAAACCTGTAGCACCGGAAGGAGCTGCATCGTCTGCACCGTAAGTTTTGCCGCCAAGTTCCCATTCGGCACCGGCTTCGTAAATTGCATTATTCGGGCATTCAGGTTCGCAAGCACCACAACTAATGCATTCGTCAGTAATCATAATAGCCATAATAAATCTCCTAAAAAGTTATTTTGTAGTTATTAAAGTAGGCATATCTTTTATGCTTTTTTTACTCTCTAAATCTATTAATAATTTTTTTAATTTAGAAATTAATTCGGATAATTCTAAGTTATTATATTCGGGAATATATTTTGAAAGTTTACTGATTCCCTTTTTCAATTGACTTTTTGCACCGCTGTGATTTCCACATATTAAATGATAACAACCAACGGAAATTTGAACCAAGCCTTGATAAAAATCCTTTTCTTCGTAATCGGCATCCATCCAAATATCTTCAAAAAAATCATGTGCGGTAAAGTAATCACTTTCGTTAAAAAGTTCAATTCCCTTTTTTATATCTTTCAATTTTATACTTTCAATAAATAATTAAAAAAATTACCAGCCGCCGCTTGCACCGCCGCCTCCAAAACTTCCGCCGCCGCCACTAAAACCACCGAATCCTCCGCTACTTCCTCCGAAACCGCCACTGCTACCACCAAAACCGCCGCTGCCAAGTCCGCCACCGTAATAAACAAATCCGCCGCCACCGCCTTTGCCGCCTCTTCGGCGGGACGATAATAAAATAAATAAGATGATAATTATCAAAATAATTAGCTGAATCGGAATTCCTTCTTCTTGCTGTCTCGGATTAGCTTTATATTCTCCTTTTGTTGCGGCTAAAATTGCACTCAATCCGGCAACTACTCCGCCGTAATAATCATTATTTCTAAAATAGGGTCTAACTTCGTTTCGCAATATTGAACTTGCCAAAGCATCCGGCAAAGCTCCTTCCAATCCGTAACCAACTTCAATTCTCATTTTTCTATCATCTTTTGCCACATAAAATAATATACCGTTATCATGCTCTTTTGTTCCGATTTTATTTTTTGTAGCTACTTCGTGTGTAAACATTTCCAACGGATATCCGTTTAGCGAATGATTCATAAAAAATACAACTTGGTTGGATGTTGAATCGTCGAATGCTTTTAATTCGGTATTCAAATACTCCAATTTGTTTTGTTCTATTGTATTTGTAAAATCATTTGCGTACTGTGGTAACAGCGGAATTTCCGGTTGAGCAAATAATATACCGATCAAAAAAATATTGTATAAAAAAAATATTCCGGATTTAATTTTCATATTTTATTTCTTTTCCATTAAAGAAAACGCCGGCATAAAACCGGCGGTAACTTTTAAGTTTTCTAAAATTCTACCTTCGGTGCTTTTTCACTTCCGGCAACGGATTTGAAATATTGCTTTTGTAAAAAGCCGGTAAAATTTGCAATTATATTCATCGGAAATCTTTTTATTGTTGTGTTATAAGTTTGAACAACTTCGTTAAACTTTTTTCTTTCCACCGAAATTCTGTTTTCGGTACCTTCCAATTGTGCTTGAAGCTGTAAAAAGTTTTCGTTTGCTTTTAGTTCCGGATATCTTTCCACAGTAACAAGTAAGCGTGAAAGCGCACTGCTTAAACCATCTTGTGCCGCTTGAAATTTTTGCAAAGCTTGCGGATCGTTAAGCATATCCGCCGTCATGTGGATTTGATTTACTTTTGATCTTGCTTCCGTAACAGCTGTGTATGTTTCTTTTTCGAACTTTGCAACACCTTTAACCGTGTTTACCAAGTTAGGGATTAAATCCGCTCTACGTTGATATTGATTTTCTACCTGACTCCAAGCTTGGTTAACACTTTCATCAAGACCAACCAATTTATTATAACCGGAAATACCCCACATAACTATTGCAGCTATAATTACCCCAACAATTAATAAACTAATTTTTCCCATTGTTTCTCCTTAATATCTTTTTACTAATTTGTTAAACTTCTAACCGGAGCGGGAATTCTTCCGCCGCGTCCTACAAAACCGTTGCTATTTAAATTTCTAACATCCATAACGGGGGCTTTACCAAGTAATCCGCCGTAATCAACAACATCGCCGACTTTCTTTCCGTATGCCGGTATCAATCTGGCTGATGTAGCTTTATCGTTAATAATCCCAATTGCACATTCATCTGCAATTATTCCCGCAATTGTAGATGCGGGTGTATCGCCGGGAATAGCAATCATATCCAAACCAACGGAACAAACTGATGTCATAGCTTCAAGTTTTTCTATGGAAAGATTTCCTCTTTCAACTGCTTCAATCATTCCTTGATCTTCGCTAACCGGAATAAATGCACCGCTTAAACCTCCAACTGATGAACTTGCCATTAAGCCGGCTTTTTTTACGGCATCATTTAACATTGCCAATGCAGCCGTTGTTCCCGGAGCACCAACATCTTCTACGCCCATTGCTTTTAATATATCACCGATGCTATCTCCTTTTGCCGGAGTTGGAGCCAAAGAAATATCTACAATACCAAACGGAACGCCATGTTTCTTTGCAACTTGTCTTCCCATTAATTCTCCTGCTCTTGTAATTCTGAAAACCGTTCTTTTAATTACTTCGGAAAGCTGCTGTAAATCCACATTACCTGCATTTTTTATTGCATCCAAAACAACGCCGGGACCGCTTACGCCAACATTAAGAACAACTTCCGGTTCTGTTATACCGTGAAAAGCTCCGGCAATAAAAGGGTTATCTTCCGGAATATTACAAAACACAACTAATTTTGCACAACCTATTGATTGTTGCTCTTTAGTATTTTCGGCGGTTTGTTTAATTGCATCGGCCATCATATTCAAAGCATCCATGTTAATACCCGCTTTTGTTGAAGCAACATTAACACTAGAACAAACCCTTTGCGTTTCCGTTAGAGCCGTTGGAATTGACTTTAGAAATTCACGCTCTCCGTTGGTAAAACCTTTTTGAACCAAAGCAGAATATCCGGCAATGTAATCAATTCCAATTTCCGCCGCAGCTTTATCCAAAGTTTTTGCTATTTCCACATATTCATCAGCCGAAAAAGAATCGAACGGGATTGATGCCGGAGTAATTGACACTCTTTTATTTGCAATAGATACTCCGTACTGACGTTCTATTTCATTTGCATATTTTACGTGGTTACCTCCGTAACGAACAATCTTTTCGTAAATTTTTTGTTTTGTTACTTCTATATTTCTATCTGCACAATCTCTTAAACTAATACCAAGCGTAACGGTTCTAATATCGAAGTGTTCGATTTCCGTCATCTTGATTGTTTCCAATATTTCTTCAAATTGATACGGCATTAAATTTTTTCTCCACAATAAAGTTAAAACAAAAATTATTTAAACTCTATGCATGTGTCTAAATAAATCTTCGTGTTGTAAATAAATTTTTATTTTTAATTCATCCGCAACTTTCGTTAATTCGTTTTGAATTTCACTTAGCTCTAACGGTGAGTTTGAAATATCAATAATAATTATCATTGTGTAAAACTCATCCATTATTTTCTGACTCATATCTCTAATATCGCATTTTGCATTACTTAAAGCGGTTGTAACTTTAGCAACTATTCCGGGATGATTCATTCCGAATGAAGTAAGAATAACTCTGCCTGATGTTTTTTTAAGATTGCCGCTTGGCAATTTAACATTTTCATCAATAGCCGAAACCGCTTTTTCAACAACTGCTTTTACCGTATCGGCATTTGCTTTGTTACCCAATTCGTTAATTGCTTTTAATGCAATATTTCTTATTTCTTCTTCGGTTAAGTTCACTGTATTACCTTTAGATATTTTATTAACTTGTTAAAAGTAAAACTAAATTTACAATTTTTATTCTTCTTTTTATGATGATTTTTTAATAATCCTATTGAAACGTCTGAAAAATTAAAAAGCAATCCAAAGTAATTTTAATAAACTGTTTAGGATTGCTTTATAAACGAATCAAGATATTAAGCTATAATTTTATTGGTAAACCCAAATTTTTTATTTCTTGTTTTAATTCTAACATATTTCTTGTAGCGGTTTTACACATCGTTGCGCCGCATTCCCAAGCGATGTCTTTTGTTTTTTTATCTATGCTTACCTTCTTAAATTCACTAATATCTCTAATACATTCGTAATCTTTATGCTTAAGCATTTTGGTAAAACTTACCTTACCGCCAAAGCCATCGGCATATTCAACATAAAGCTGAAAATCATCAAAGGGAATAACTTTTACAATTTTGTACATAACTAATCTCTTGTAATTGCTCTGCCAATAACAATTCTTTGAATTTCCGACGTACCTTCGTAAATCTCCGTTATTTTTGCATCGCGGTACATTCGTTCAACTTCATATTCTCTTACATAACCGTAACCACCAAGAATTTGAACGGCATCGCGAGTAACTTCCATAGCTGTTTCGGAAGCAAAAAGTTTTGCCATCGAAGCTTCTTTAATATAGTCTTTCCCTTCGTCTTTTAATCCGCATGCTTGTAATGTTAAAAGTTTTGCTGCTTCAATTTTAGTTGCCATATCAGCCAATTTAAATTGAATTGCTTGATGGTTCGCAATTTCGGTACCGAAAGCTTTTCTTTCTTTGGAATATTTTAATGCTTTTTCATAAGCACCCATAGCAATTCCAACAGCTTGCGAAGCAATTCCGTAACGTCCTCCGTTAAGAGTATTCATTGCAAAATTAAAACCTTTCCCAACTTCCCACAAAATATTTTCTTCGGGAACTTTGCAATTATCAAAAGAAAGAGAACAAGTATCGGAACTTCTTATACCAAGTTTATCTTCTTTAACACCATGCGTAAAACCCGGCGTTCCTTTTTCAACCAAAAACGCTGTTATTCCTTTGTGGCGTTTTTCTTTATCTGTTTGTGCAAAAACAATGTAATAATCTGCACTTGTTCCATTTGTAATCCAATTCTTCATTCCGTTAAGCACCCAAAAATCACCTTCTTTATGTGCCATTGTGTGTTGTTGTGTAGCATCACTTCCGGCTTCAGGTTCCGATAGAGCAAATGCACCAAGCTTATCACCACGTGCTAAAGGTTTCAAGTATTTTTCTTTCACAGCTTCGGAAGCCCATCTTTCAAGTCCGAAAGTTACAAGCGAATTATTAACCGACATAATAACACCTACCGAAGCATCCACTTTGGAAATTTCCATCATCGCCAAAGCATAACTTATGGTATCCATTCCGGCACCGTCATATTTCGGGTCAACCATCATTCCCATAAACCCAAGCTCGCCAAGCTTTTTAACTATTTCCGTTGGAAACTCTGCGTTCTTATCTCTTTCAATTGCGGTAGGTGCAATTTCTTGCTCTGCAAATTCTCTTGCAGTTTGTTGAATCATTGTTTGTTCTTCTGTTAACGTAAATTTCATTTTTTCTCCTAATGTTTAATTTATAGGATAAAACTATCTTATAATAACAACTTAAGAAATAGGATTTGAAAATTCAAATTAAATTTTTTGGATTGTAATATATAAATCTTTGTGAAAGATGGTTTTTACATCTGAAAGTGTTAGTTATTTGAATTA
>JALSNL010000456.1 GCA_026987055.1 Melioribacteraceae bacterium
AAAGATGTTTCAAGAAAAGATTATGAAACGGAAAGAGATGATTTTAACGATAAAGAAAATCTTGACGAGATAAACATAGCTGCAAATATAGGCGGAAAAATAATTCATTCGGTTATGGAAAAAAACGTTTCCTACAAAAATTTGGAAACGGAAGTTAGCAGATTAATCGAACATGAAAACGAATTACAAAATAGGGCGAAAGCAGATAAAGAAAATATTAAAAATGAAATTGTAAAGTTGTTAAATCATTTTTATTCTACAAAAGTTTATGCGGAATTGCAAAATTATACAAATTATTATAATGAACTTGAAATTTATATTAGTAAAAACGATTATTTCCTTTATGGAATAATTGACAAGTTAATAATAGAAAAGAATAAATTAATAATTGTTGATTATAAAACCGATAAATTGGATTCAACTAATTTTGAAATCAAAAAAGAATCTTATTTTAATCAACTTATGTTTTATGCATATTTGCTTAAAGAGCAATATCCTAAAGTTGAAAATTTTGAACTTTGGCTGGTTTTTGTAAGAGGCAATGAAAATAAAAATGTTAAAAAAATTACAAGAAAAGATATAGAAAATTTCGGAGAAACAATAAACAGTTGTGTACAAGATATAAGAGCTAAAAAATTTGATAAAAAAACAAAAGGCTGCGAACATTGCCAATACTTGCTGTTAGATGAATGTAATTGAAAACTTCAAAGTATAAATTATAAACAAAAGTAAACAAACAGTTTCTTCATCTCTAAACCTTTGTTAATTTTTTACTATCCTTTTCACTTTTTAACTTTCCAATGCTTTTAATTCAAAATACCAAATTCAAATGTATTTTATTATCTTACAAGTATTAAAAAACAAACTTGAAATTCTTTCCACATAAGGAGGGGAAATGAAAAAAATTAAAAACAAACACATAAGAAGGAGATTACTAATTTTGGCTACATTATTTAGTTTACTAAGTTTTGCTTCTCCTGCAGAAGCACAAACAAGCGGAGAATTACCAACAAGAGCAGACGTACCGGAAAACTTGACTTGGAATTTAACTGATATTTATAAAACACCGCAACAATGGGAAGAAGACTTTAAATGGGTTGAAAATTCCATATCAAAATTTAAAGAGTTTGAAGGAAAACTTGGCAATTCCGCTAAAGAGCTTTTGACTTGCTTAAAATTTGATGATGAAGTAGGTATAAAAATCAGCAGATTATTTTTGTATGCTTCACTTTCTAAAGATTTGGATTTGGGCAATGCCGAAAATCAAGGAAGATACGAAAGAATATCGGCGCTTGGAGCAAAACTTTCTGCTGCTTCTTCGTTTATTCGTCCCGAAATATTAAAAATACCGGAAGAAAAACTTTGGCAATTTGTTGAAAGTGAAGAGGGACTAAAAGTTTACAAACATCAATTTGATGATTTATTAAGAACTAAAGCACATACATTAACGCCGCGCGAAGAAGAAATTATGGCGTTGGCTTCTCCGGTTACAAATGTTCCATATACGGCTTTCGGTATGTTTAGTAATGCGGATATTCAATTCCCAACTGTTAAAGATGAAAAGGGAAATGATATAAAAATATCTCACGGACGTTACGGTGCCGCAATGTATTCTACCAATAGAGAATATAGAAAAAGAGTTTATAAAGGAATGTATAAACCTTTTAAGGATTATAAAAATACACTAAGTGCATTATTCAACGGAAATATAAAAGGACTTATTTTTAATGCTAAGGCAAGAAATTACAAATCAACAAGAGAAGCTGCTCTTACGCCTAATAATGTTCCGTTAACCGTTTATGATAATTTGGTTAATACGGTAAATAAAAATCTTGCGCCGCTACAACGCTGGGGAAAACTTAAAAAGAAAATATTAAAGTTAAAAGAGTTACATCCTTACGATGCTTACGTTACTTTGTTCCCTTCGGTTAAAAAAGAATATACTTACGAAGAATCTATTGATATACTTATGAAAGCACTAAAACCGCTTGGCGAAGATTATTTGAAAAATCTTAAACATGCAATAGATAACAGATGGATAGATGTAGTTGAAACCAAAGGGAAACGCAGCGGAGCTTATTCTTCGGGCGTTTCTTACGGAACTCATCCTTATGTTTTACTTAATTGGTCAAACCAGTTAAATGATGTGTTTACTTTTGCACACGAAATGGGACACAATATGCATTCTTTCTATACGGAAAAATCGCAGCCTTATCCTTATGCAAATTATTCTATATTTGTAGCCGAAGTTGCTTCCACAGCTAACGAAGCTTTGCTTTTGGATTATTTAATTGAGCATGCCGAAACCAAGGATGAAAAACTTGCATTAATTGAAAAGCAGCTGAATAACATTACTACAACATTTTACCGTCAAACAAGATTTGCGGAATTTGAACAATTAGTAAATGAAAAAACCGAAAGCGGTGAAGCTTTAACTCCGGATTTACTTAATAAATATTTCGGAGATATGTATCAAAAATATTGGGGACCTGAAATGGTAACCGATGAAGAAGAATCATATTCATGGGCACGTATTCCGCATTTTTACTATAATTTTTATGTGTATCAATATGCAACCAGTTATGCTGCATCACAAGAATTAGTTGCACAAATTAAAAAAGAAGGTCAACCTGCAATTGATAGATTTTTATCATTTCTAAAAGCCGGAAGTTCGATGTATCCGATAGATGTTTTGAAAACCGCCGGTGTAGATATGACTTCACCAAAACCTATTTTGGCAGTAGTAAATAAAATGAATGAGCTATTAGATAAGATGGAAGAATTACTGAAAAAATAATTTATACTCTCTTTAAATTCCTTCCCTTTGTACCTATCCGCCGGAAAGGGAAAGGGAAGGCAAGAGAGAAGTTTGTTTTATTTTTGATTTGTGATTATTCCCGTTGCAAAAAATACCGGACAACCAGAAAATTTGTTACTATATTGAGAGATTGAAATTGTTAAAAAGTTCATATCTCTTTAAGAGATAGGAACTTTGGAAAACACTTGGCACGAAAAATAATTTAGCACGAAAATAAAGTGTTGAAAAATATTTTCCAAAGGTATAAAAGTTAAAAATATAGACAACACCTTGCACTATAAAAAGTTTTTATATTTAACTCCCAACCACCAATCATTCCATTCAATCAATCATTCAATCCATTCATTCATTCAAACTCTTTTAATATTCTCCGGTTAAGAAATTTTACTTAAGAATTGTTTAACTTATTAATTGACAATATCTAATAATAAACATAAATTAAAAATTAAAATTTTGTGTTTTAACCGGTCATCAAAGTAAAAGGTAATTTTTAGATGAATTTTGTTAAAAATGTTTTTTATGGAAAAAAAATTAATGAATTACTTTCATCAGCAAATAAAAATCTAGAAGATAAAAATTATAATTCCACAATTGAAGAATTTTCAAAAGTACTTTCTATTGATAAAAAAAATCCCGCTGCACTTTTTGGTAGAGGTGTTGCTTACTTTGAAACGGAAAAGTTTGAACAATCCCAAAATGATTTTTTAATTCTGGAAAAATTAGCACCTAATTTTAATATTTTAGTTGATAATTATCTTGCTAAAATATATCTAAACCTTAACGAAACCTACATTGCTGCCCGGTATGCCGAAAAATATTACAGTAACAATTTAGATAACAGTGAAGCACAATATTTTCTTGCCAGAGTAAAATATTTTAATGAAGAATATGATTATGCTTTGGAGCTTACCAATGGATTGTGCAGTAAATTTCCGGAAGATTTTAATGTTAGATATTTTAGAAGTTTAATTTCCTACGCAAATAGAAATTATATTGAAGCATTAGTTGATATTGACAAGGCAATAGAAATTACTCCTATAAATTGTTTTGCTTTTAACCTGAGAGGTTTAATTAATGTCGGTTTACGTAATTACAAAGAAGCATTGGAAGATTTTGATTATGCTATAAGATTAAATCCCGATAAAGCAATTTACTATTTCAACAAAGCAAAAATTGAATATAAAATCGGTGATTTATTAGAAGCACAACGCAGTCTTGATAAATCAATTGATTTGGATATAAATAACGAAGCAGCCTATATACTTAAAGCTGAGATAAATGTTTTAAATGAAAACTATATTGATGCTCTGGAAGATTATCAAAGAGTATTGTTGCTGGACCCTGACAATTTAAAATTACTGGAAAGGGCTGCCGAACTTAAAACATATCTTTTTGATTACGAAGGAGCAAAAAAAGATTTAACACGTGCATTACTTCTTGATGAAACGAAACCAAGTTTACACTTTAAATTAGCTCATTTATACACAAAGCTGGGAAATTATAAAACTGCTAAAGAAGAATTGGATAAAGTTTTGGAATTAAATCCGAAGCATAAAGAAGCACTAATTCATAAAGGAATTTTGGAGTATTATAATAAAGATTATCAAACTTCCATTAAAACTTTTGATGCCTTATTGGAACTTGATCCAAATTTGGAAAAAGTTATAATGTATAGAGCCAAATCCAAAATAAAATTGGGTGATTATACAAATGCAAAAGAAGATCTTACCAAAATAACCAAGCAAAACATGGATGTTGAATATTATGTAATTAGGTCTAAAGCGGAATATAAACTTGGCGAAGTTAAAGAAGCCGTAGAAAATATTTCTCACGCTATTGAAATGGGCGAAGTAGATAAAAGTGCGGAATTACTGAAAAATACAATAAAATTTGAAGCCGGTTTGTTGCATGAAATGAATCAAGTAGATGAATCTTATATTGAAAATTCCAGAAATATAGATGCAATTATTTTAAAAGGCTTGTTTAATTTCGAAAAAGAACACTACGAAGAAGCTCAAAAAGATTTTGAAAAAATTATCAATCTTGATAGTTCAAAAGAAGAAGCACTTAAACCATTCATGGATTATGTAATCAGAGTATTGAATTAATTATCTATAAAACACATACTTTTAACCGGAATCATTAAAAATACTTACGGACAAATACTATAACTGTATGTATTACCATATTTTATAAAGTTTTTCAATTTGATTAAATCGTAAATCTTTCCTATCTTTCAAGGCTTATTAAAAATAAATATAGGTATGTTATGACCAAAGCTGATATAGTGGAAAAAGTAGCTTTTGGAACCGGATTAACAAAATTAGAAACTGAAGCGATAATTGAAGGATTCTTAAATACTGTTATTCTTTCGTTAAGAGATGGAAATGGTATTGAAATAAGGGGCTTTGGTAGTTATAAAGTTAAAAAGAAAAACGCTCGATATGCTAGAAATCCTAGAACCGGGGAAAAAGTTTTTATACCTGAACATTATGTTCCGGTATTTAAATTTTCTAAGGATTTTAAATCGGCTGTTGATAGGGGAATGAAAGCTAAAGAAGAAAACCAAAATAATTAAACTAATATTGCAATTAGAAAACAAAAATTATTTGATACACAAATTAGGAGCAATTAAATGCCTTGCGGAAAGAAAAGAAAACGTCATAAAATGGCAACTCACAAAAGAAAAAAACGTTTAAGAAAAAATAGACATAAGAAAAAAGGGAAATAGGAATCGTTTTTTATTAGTCTGAATTTTTATAACAAATTGCTATTGTTGTAGTATGATTATTAGCATTTATGTTATAGAATTTTATAAAACTTCTGGAAATTTATAAATCTGTCGTTCTAAATGGTTGTAAAACCAATTAAAATTTGTTCGGGGAAGCTCTCTGATTTTAATGTTGAAAAGGTATCACAATTTTAATATGAATGGCATGTTTAATATTTTTTCAGAAGTTTTTCTTAGTTAAAAGAAGAATTTTAAGTTTGCCAACTTAGCTCAGTTGGCCAGAGCAACGCACTCGTAATGCGTAGGTCGGGGGTTCGAATCCCCCAGTTGGCTCGCTTATATTAAACAAAAATTTAGCTCAAATTTATCTTTTATTATAAATTTAATTTTACCAAAGTAGATATTTTTCCATCTTATTATTTTTAATAAGTTGCTAAGAAACTCCAACCAATTCAAATTTTTATATAAATAGT
>JALSNL010000457.1 GCA_026987055.1 Melioribacteraceae bacterium
GAAAACAAGGGGATGTACAAATTTTTCCTACCTGCCGGAGGTAAAGTGTAAAGTTTTTCTATAAGTTTATTCTCAAAATTTGGTGTTGATAAAATAATTGGAAATTTAAAAATATTATCCGGTACTATATTATTCCAAGCAACGTTATTTAGTTTTCTCAAATACCAAGGCAAAGGCCAATAATCATTGTCTTTTGCAATTATATTAACAAATGTATCATTCCCCTTAGGTAAAGCTTTTGTAACATTTATTATTTTGTTTGATATAACAATTATATTATCAGTCGGTTGAGAATAAGTAAAAGGATTTTCCGGTTGATATGGATATTTAAAAGAAGTAATATAAAGTTGATACACATTATGGAATAAAACCATAGTAATTAATATTGTGAACATATTTTTTATAGTTCTTTTCCTAATCGATTTATATGTGTAGTAAATTCCTAATGCTGCAATGATTAAAAATCCAACCCAAAAATTTAAAACCAGCCAAGGTGTCTTGTACGAAATAAAAGAATAAATTATTGCTTGTGTAAAACTAAAAATGGCAACGAACTTAAAAAAATAACCATTCCCGATTTTTATATTATGTGAAAATGAAGAATAAAATCCTAATATTGAAAAAATAAAAATCGGAATGCTTGAATAGAAAATTAAATGATTATTTGTGTACAACATAAGTTTCAAGTAATAATACCAAGGATAAATGTGATTTTGGTTTGTATTTGCTTTATTAAAATAATGACCAAAAGTTGTTATAGAATCGATAATTCCTTTGGGATTAGATAAAAAAGATGAATAAAACAGAATGGAAATAACAATTGCAGTTAGGAAAACCAAACTTAAATTTAACGGAGTAATTATAATTTTCTTTCTAAAATCAACATAGATAAAACTTAAAATGATAAGTGCAACAATTGCCGAAAAGAAAATGATAATACTTGTTTCTTTTGTTGAAAATGTTAGTCCCACTAACAAGCCGGAAATAACCGACCAAATTATTTTTTTGGTTTTAAAAAATTTATAAAATGTAAAAATACTTACATAAGAAAATGTTACCAACAAAACTTCTTGAATATAATATCTGCTGTAAAATTGTAATACAGGAGAAGCAGAAAACAGCAGAGCAGTTAATAAAACAAATTTAGTATTATATTTATTTAACAAAAGTAGAAGTGAAATTATAAGCAACAAGGAAGTTATTGCCGGAACCAATCTCAATGTGTATTCGTTAATTTGTTTGAGATTATGTTTCCCGCCAATAGCAGCGGAAACCAATGTGAAATAATTTAATGTTGGTCCGTGGTATTCAATGGGGTCGTACTTATAGGAATTATTTTCCAGAAGTTCACCAAACTTTATGGCATGTACAGCTTCGTCGGTATGCATCGGACGGTTATCAAGTTTGTATGTTCTTAAAAAAAATGCAAAAAAAATGACGATTACAAAAATGAAACCGTCATTTAAATTTAATATGTTATTTTTATTTACCGTAAACCGCAACCTCAATGTAATGATTTAAATCGTTACTGTTATTACCTTTACTGTATAATCTTACATATCTTGCTTTTTCACCTTTGGCATCAATAAGTTTTCCTTCGGCAGTTTCAACATAATGCCAATCTGTTCCTTTGCCTTGTCCGCTTGAATTATCCAAATCATTATTGAAAAGTGTTCTCACGTTTTTAGTAAAATCTTTATCATCTGCAATTTGAACAATCACATCATAATAAACACGTGGTTGTTTATGATAATGCCAAACAACTATTGCATAAATATTATATTCCTTTTGCAAATCAATTGTAATATGTTGAGTAAAAGGTCCGAGTTCAACAAAATAACCTTCATCGGCATCTTTGTCGCCATCAGTAATATAATCAATTTCTCCTATTATCGGCATTTCATCGGTACTGGTTACCGGTTTCCCTAAGGCTACATTTTTTGTCCCTTTAGGAGCAAGAAAAGGAGCTCTTGGTTTGCCAAGTGGTTTTTCCAATTTTTCTATTTGCATATTTGTAGGTGTTCCAACAAACATTGCTTTAGGTAAATCTATTTTTATAGGCACTAATTTTTGTGCAAATATATTTTGTGATGCAAAAGAAAGTAAGGAAAGTAAAATTAAGAATAGAAAAATTTTGTTATTAGATTTAAACATTTGTTTTGCCCCGTAAAAATTATGGATAAAATTATTTTGAAACAGTTACCGGTTTATTTGATTTGGAAGAAACCAACGCAATATGAAAAATAAACAATAATAGAATAATAAGCGTACTGTATCTATGAATATTTAACAAAAATTCTTGTCCTTCTGTTCCGAAAATAGGAAACATACTAAGAATTATTGAAATCATTGTCGGTAAAGAAAAAAACACAATTAACCAAAAAATTAATTTCAAATAACCATTGCTATTTAATTTACTTCTATTAATTTTCAAACTTTTTTGATCAAGCGAAATATCATTTTTATTAAAACTATTTGAATGGGCATACAAAATAATTGTAACAGCAAGAAATATCGAAAATAACGGTGCTATTGTAACATGAATTAAAAGCAATAATCCTGTTAAATCATCTCCAATAAAAATAACATTTATAAAAGCTGATAACATCATTAAAATAAAAAAGAATATTGTTGCTAGATAGAAAAATTTTTTTAGCCAATTTATTTTAGAAGGAAAATCCTTAGAACTTAATAATTTTATTTCTTTAAATAAATTTTTGAATGATAAAAAATAATTATCGTAAATTTTATTCAAACTAATTTTTTGCTTGGATAAAAAAACAAGCAACCATATAAAAGATATCACAATCAATATTACAGATAGAATTCTGAACATAAAATTTAATTTTCCTTTTTGCTTTTGTTAATAAAAACAGAATGTGATATTGATTTAAATCCTTGGAAAATATAACCGGTGAAGACAATAAAAATAATAAATGCAGATAAAATTATTATAAATTTCAACCAAGGTCTAAAGAAAAATGTAAATGAAAAAAACGATTGATAAAGTTTGCTATTATCTTGAAATTCATTTTTGGAAATTGTAATTCCGCTTTGAGAGATAAGTGAACTTTCTATGTTAATATTTCCATTAAAAAATGGAGACGATAATGAATGACAATCGGTACAACCGTTAACACCTAAAGCCTGAGATGCAGGTCTAACATTATGAGCTTTCTTCCAGCTATAACTTAATTCCAAAGGATTATTTGCACTTTTAAGTCGTTTATTTTTAACAGTAAAAATTTTACCGCCGGAAACAAAAACGGGAATGCCTTTTACAATTTTAAAGTTCTTTAACGAGTCTAAAACGGAAATTACTAAACTATCGGATACTGAAGGCCACTTGCCAAAATTTGTTAAAGAATCCAAACCAAGCATTGGTCTTATTGTTTTCTCAACAAACTTAACCGGAAGCGGAGAAATTTTGTTTTCATAATTATCAGCCCAAAAAGAAGGCCAAATTAAATTCCTCGGTTCTATCTTTTCCGAACTTGACTCTGATAAAATATTTGTTTGAATATGAGGAAAAACATCCGGTGCTTTATTTGTACCATGCATTCCAAGGAAATGATTGCGGGAAGTTTTAACAAAATTAGTTTCTTTAGAAAGTAAGTTGCCCGAATGACAAACGGTGCAAGCAAGTTTTTCAAAATGTACGGGAGGTATTCCAGCGTGTTCCGGTACCGGTGCTCCGAATTTCCCGGTTAATTGATTGTTGTCTTCTTCTTTTTTAATATGACAACTTTCACAAGTTTTGGCTGAAGCAGTGTTAAATCCTTTAGTTAATCTCCCTTTGTTCATATTATGGTCAATTTCATTGCTATGACAATCTACACATAACAAACCGGCTTTAATATGTACGTCTTCTTCGTTTTCCAAACGGATGCTTTTGTTCGGACTTACTATTTTTGTTGAATGACAATAATAACAATTTTCATTAGGTATCTTTTTGGTAATGTTAAAGTAAACTTTGTTCTCAGAGTCAAATTCTGTTTTTTTGTATTTTAGATTGGGTACAATAGGTGCTCTCTGATCAATACTTTGTATAGTTGTAAAATTATAGGGGTCATAATTATCAGGCATTCGAGAAGCATTTCCTTTAAATTCGGCAAATTTACTGCTAGCTGTTGCCGCCCATTTGAAATTTTTCTTTCTTATATTAGCAGCATATTCGGCTCTATCGTAATTAGGACTTTTACTATGACAAAGTAGGCAGTTAATTTCCAATTTACCCGAAACCATCCATCTGAAATAATTTTCGGGATATTGTAAACTGTCTTCTTCGGAAATATCACCGCCTGCGTAATAAGGACCAAATCGAAATAAAAAATCCATCGGCGAAAGTTTTACATCATCAGGAGAAAAACTTCCCTTATTTTTTCTATAAGAAAGGGGAATAACAGATAATGTAGTTGGGTCAGTATAAATCCATGGCTCCGTTTGTGTTGATGATTCCAAAGTTGTATCGTGAAAATTGAAATGGAAGCCTTTGCTAATTTTTTCATAACTATGGCATTCGGTGGCACAAGTTTTTCTTGTTGAAAATGGTTGTGCAAACGGATCAGCCGGATCAATAGTGTTTCCGTTGTAATCATATAACTTTAACAGATGTATATGATTGAATTTACTACCGTCTCCTTTATCACCAACTTTATATTCTTGCGAAATAATGTGTGAAAATGAAACGGAAAAAAGTAACAACGTTAAAATATATTTTGAGGATTTATTAGTAATCATACTTTTAAAATTTTATACTTTAAATTCGTTTTGTTTAAATTTAACTTCTCTTTTGGCTTTAATTGCTTCATTAACTTTTAAAACGGCAACAGCTGTTTCATAACCAACATCAACCGGACAATTTAATTTTTCCTTACCTCTAATTGTATTAAAAAAGTTTTCCAAATGAGGTTTGTGATAAGGATCGCTAAATTTAATAGGTAATGTGTATTTCGGCGGAGCAGCAGTTTCCCTAACATCTAAAATTGCAGATGTGTTTTCTTTTTTCGGCTCTTCTTCGGGAGCTAAAAGAAATCCTTTATCAACCCATTTATCCCAGAGCGGAGCACTTTGTTCTTTGAAAACTCCAACTCTTCCGGCAGATTCTGAAATTGTTAACGCTCCTTGATCTCCCATAAATGTTTCAAAATAACCTTGATTACTATTTGTTGTAATCGTTTGATAAAAAGCTCTAACAATTCCATGTTCCGTTTTATATTTGAAAGTTGCAAGAACAGTATCGTACCATTCATGAGTTTTTTTATCATAATAATCAGTTCCGCCGCTAGCCATTACCGAATATGGCGGGACTCCAAGAAACCAAGTATAAATATCAATTTGATGAGAACCTAAGTCAACTATTGGTCCGCCTCCTAAACCTTTGTACCAACGCCAATTTCTATGTTGATTCATATTCTTGAAACCATACTTGTGCAAAATATCCAAAGGTATTTCAAACTTTTTTGGCCAACCGTTATCAGGTTGAACGGATCTATTCCATTGTCCGTTTACTGTTGTAATTCTTCCTAATATTTTAGCTTCTTGCAGTAAATTAAAATAAGAATGTTTGTAATATGGATTGCTGCGTCTTTGATGACCAATTTGAACAATTTTTCCGGTTCTTTTTTGAGCTTTTACAATTTGTTTTGCTCCTTCCAATGTATTGGACATTTCTTTTTCACAATATACATGTAAACCGGCATTCATGGAATCAACTGCATGACGTGCATGCCAAAAATCTGGTGTTGCAATTATTATTGCGTCAAGGTCTTTTTCCTTTGCCAACATTTCCCGGTAATCAGTATATGCGTTAAGTTCATGACCATATTTTTTTAAAAGTCTGTAAGCACGTCTTAAATTATATTTTTCCCAAATATCGCAAACAGCTTTAAATTTTATATTAGGAATTTTAAGACAAGCATTCATTAAAACTTGTCCTTCTGCACCTGCACCAAGCAAGGCAACATTGATATCATTTGAGATTGAGCTTTGTGCA
>JALSNL010000458.1 GCA_026987055.1 Melioribacteraceae bacterium
TCTGTGAAAAAAAATAATACAATTTGCCTATATTTACACACAAACAATCCGCCTAAAAACCGGTAGGTGTGTTGCAATTGTTAAATACTAAAAACCGAACCATAAAATTCTTAAAGAAAACCAATTTGTATTTAGTATATAAACAAAAACTTTTTATGGTTTTTGTTCTAAAATAATCATATTTTATATCCAAAGAAGTTCCATAAAAATATAGCCCAAATATTTCGGTTAGATAGAGAGATAAAGATGGTATAATGGAAACCTCGCCCAAAATACTGGAAGAAAAACTTCATCGGATTTGGCTTAACCAAGAATTTGCCAAATCCCTTATTACAAAGAACAATGAAAAAATTGTAGTTCTTAATCCGGGTAATTATAATAATGATTCCGCCGGTCCGGATTTTAAACATGCCAGAATTCAAATAGGTAATTTAACTTTTGTTGGTGATGTTGAAATAGATTATGATTATTCCAATTGGAAAACGCATGGTCATAATATAAATAAAAGATACAATAAAGTTATTTTGCATGTTACATATCTGAATAAACAAAAACACCATTACATTTATACAAGCGAAGGAAGAAAAGTTCCTACCATTGCCTTAATTGATTTTGTTGAAGACGGACTAATTGATAATCTGTTAGAACAGAAACACTACAAAAAAAATCTCAATAAAATAATATTAAAATGTGCTTCCGAAATAGATACAATTGATTTGGAAGAACGAAGGAAATTTATACTTAAACTTGGATTTAATAGATTTCAGAAAAAAAGTTCCAGAATTTTCCGCAGACTTAAAGAGTTGAAATTTTTAAAAGAATTACAACTTAAAGAACCGGTAATACGTTACGAACTTACTAAAGCTTTTGCCGAAAAGGAATTTACACATCAAGACTTTAATGATACTTCTTTGTGGGAGCAAGTATTATATGAACTTGTTTTTGAGGCACTCGGTTATTCAAAAAATAAAAATATGATGTTGAAACTTGCTCAAAATTTGGATTTGGAATTCTTAAAAAAAATAGAAAATGATTCCGAATTAAAACTTAAATTGGAAGCATTATATTTTGGAGTAGCCGGTTTGTTACCGGAAACAGAAGGACTGACAAAAGACCAAATTTCAGAACATGTTTATGAGTTAAATGAACAATGGAATAAATTAAAACTATTATACGATAATAAACTTTTTGATGAAACCCAATGGCACTTTCTTGGTCAGCGTCCGCAAAATTTTCCAACTGTAAGAATTATAGGTGGAATGAAGATAGCGAATGATATTTTGCATAACAACTTAACCGGAAAAATAATTAAAAAATTTTTAGAAATTAATGATACAAAGGTTTTAATAAATTCAGTTAGATCTCTGTTTATAATTAAATCCGGAGGTTATTGGAAAACTCATTATATATTTGAAAAATTAGCAAAGACAGAAATAAAATATTTTATTGGTGTTTCAAGAGCCGATGAAATATTTATCAATATTTTACTTCCGTTTCTTTCGGTTTATTTTGATATGTTCGGGAACGAAGCAAGTTCTAAAAAAGTCTTAAAAGTTTATAATGATTATGAACAGCGGATGGATAATAAAATTGTTCGAGACGTTGCAGAGAACCTACAATTATTCGGATTAAACAAAAAAACCATATATATGCAGGGAATGATTGAAGTTTACAGAAAGCTTTGTTCAAGAAACAAATGTTTGGAATGCGAAATAGGTAAACAAGTATTTCAATAATTCACGTTAAGCAAAAATGTTCCCCAAAAAAGAAAGTGGGTAAACTCTTCTGAATTCATCTTGGCGAATGAAAAATCTCAATATTGTAAGTTAGCATTTGCACTATTTTGAGATATTTTGCTGTAAGAATTTTTTGAACGCTTCAATCAATGTGACAAAATTAATAATACTATGTATTGTGAGTTAGTTATTTCCTTTTAATCTATTAATCTCATCTCGTATTTTAGCCGCACGCTCATAATCTTCTTTTTCAACAGCCTCTCTTAATTGGTCTTGTAAAGAAGCCACTTTAGTTTCGGTTGATTGCTTTGGATATTGTTTTGCTTCAAATTGCTGGGCAATATCAATAGCTTCTTCCTCTTGTTCCGTATCTTCTCCCGAAGGAACAAAAGCTGCTACATCCATCACTTCTTCGGCAACAAAAATTTGTGCTCCGGTTCTTACGGCTAAAGCTATAGCATCGCTTGGTCGTGCATCAATTGTAGTTGTCATAGATGAAACATCTAATATAATTTTAGCATAAAAAGTGTTATCTCTTAATTCATTTATGAAAATCTCTTGAACTGTGGCACCAAGATCATCTACTAAATTTTTTAACAAATCATGTGTAAGCGGGCGTGGCGGTTTAATTCCTTCAAGTTCCAATGCAATTGATTGAGCTTCGAAGGAACCTATAATAATTGGTAATCTTCTAGCGCCGTATGATTCCTTTAGCAGCAAAGCATACGCTCCGCCTGCCGAAGGACTTGATGACAAACCTAAAATATCTACTTGTACTTTATCCAAATTATTTCCGCTTAATTATTTAATTAAAAAAATAGTTAAAAAAAATTTACAAATGAAATATAATTAAAATTTCATTTTTTATTATAATTTTATAAATTATAATCGTTTTAGAAATAACAAAATTTAATATGGAACAAGAAAATCCTCAAGGAATAGTTTTACCGGAAATTGATGAAAAAGTTTCCGTTCAAACATCATATCACGTATTACTTTATAATGATGATATTCATACATTCGATGAAGTAATTGCACAACTGATTAAAGCCATTCAATGCAGTTTTGAAAAAGCCAGAGATATAGCATTTGAAGTTCACACAAAAGGTAAGGCTTTGGTATATTCCGGAAGTTTAACCGAATGCTTAAAAATTTCTTCTATTTTAGAAGAAATTGCTCTTCACACTCAAATTACAACATAATTTGGTTTTATTTGTTATTGTGAAAATACATTATGGTAAGCATATTCGGGCAATTATTCAACCTACCAAATCCACAATCTTTTTTAATTGTAGTTTTCATAATTACTAAAGCATTTAGTATGTTTAGGTAGTTATTTATTTAAGTTAAAATAGGAAAAATTTTTTATGCAAATAGGATTAGTTGGATTGCAATATTCAGGTAAAACAACACTGTTCAATATTCTTTCCGGTAAAGACGAAACATCACAAACAATGAATCAAGAAAAAGCAACGGTGGAAGTTGTAAAAGTACCGGATGCAAGGTTAGACGAACTAACAAAAATTTTTAATCCTAAAAAAACCGTAAATGCAACAATAGAAGTTTATGATATACCCGGCTTAAGAACCGGAGATGACGGAAAACTGAGAATTACAAATGCATTCTTAAATGAAGCAAAAAACAATGATGCGTTATTTTATGTTGTGCGTCAATTTAAAGAAGAATCCGTACTTCATCCTATGAATAGAATTGACCCGGTTGGCGATATTGAATTTTTGGAGACGGAATTTTTATTTAACGATTTGGCATTCCTTGAAAACAGAATTGAAAAATTAAAAAAAGATATTCCAAAAACAAAAGATGAAAAACTGAAAAAAGAATTGCCTGTAATTGAAAAATGCTTTGCTCATGTAGAACAGGAAAAACCTCTTAGAAATTTAGCTCTTAATGAAGCGGAAAGAAAAATACTTTCCGGTTATCAGCTTATGACGCTTAAACCGCTTGTTGTGGCAATAAATTTTGATGATGAATCAATTGACAAAGTTGATGAATATATTGAAAAGGCAAAAGAATTACTTAAAGATGAAAATGTTAAAATAATTCCTTTCTTTGCAAAATTGGAATATGAACTTAGTAAATTAAGTGAAGAAGATAGAGAAATGTTTATGGAAGATTACGGAATAAAAGAATCCGCTTTGTCAAAAATTCTTCATGCTTCCTACCAAGCATTAGGTTTGCATAGCTTTTTTACCGTTGGCGAAGATGAAAACCGTGCATGGACAATTAAGAAAAACTACACGGCACAAGATTCCGCCGGAGTAATACATACGGATTTTTATAATAAATTTATACGTGCGGAAGTTGTAAGTTACGATGATTTTATTAAACACGGCAGCTTTGCAAAATGTAAAGAAGCCGGAGTTTGGCGTTTGGAAGGAAAAGACTACATTGTACAAGACGGAGATATTTTAAATATACGGCATAGTTGAAATTAAAATTGGATAATCAGCTATTAAATTTTAGACTAATAAAAAGGAGAAAGCCATGTCAGAACAAGCAATAAAAGGATTGGAGCCAAAATTGGTTTGGGAACATTTTTATGCAATTTCTCAAGTTCCGCGTCCATCAAAAAAAGAAGAAAAAGTTCGTGCCTGGGTTAGAAGTTGGGCAACCGAACATAAATTTCCATTTAAAGAAGATAAGGTAGGTAACATTGTAATTTCTGTTCCGGCAAGTAAAGGAAAAGAAAAAAGTCCTACAATAGTTTTGCAAGGTCATGTTGATATGGTTTGCGAAAAGAATAAAGGAACGGTTCATAATTTTGAAAAAGACCCTATCAAACTTATACGGGAAGGTAAATGGATAACCGCCGAAGGTACAACACTTGGTGCCGATAACGGAATTGGCGTTGCCGCCGGAATGGCTGTGGCACTTGATAAAAATGCAGTTCACGGACCTTTGGAATTGTTGCTTACTATAGATGAAGAAACCGGTATGACCGGTGTTAATGCACTTAAGAAAGGTTTTATTTCCGGAAAAACTTTGTTGAATATGGATTCCGAAGAAGATGGTGCTTTTTATGTGGGGTGCTCCGGCGGACAAGATACGGTCGGTACTTTTTCTATTGATTGGGTAAATGCCAAAAGAGGAACCCAACCTTTTAATGTTCAAATAACAGGATTAAAAGGCGGGCATTCCGGACTTGATATACATGTTGGCAGAGCAAATGCAATTAAGTTGCTGGGACAATTATTAAAACAAGCAAACATACCGTTTCATATTGCAGAAGTTAGCGGCGGTTCTTTAAGAAATGCAATACCACGCGAAGCCGAAGTTACAATGATGATAAAACCGAAAGACTTAAATAGATTTAAATCCTTTACCAAAAAATTTGTTGCAAATGCTTTGTTGGAATTTAAAACAAATGATCCGGGTCTTGTTGTTAAAGTAAAAAAAGCAGATACGAAAATAACAAAAGTATTCGCTAAAGAATTAACTGAAAAATTTATCAATACACTTTTGGCAATGCCGCACGGAGTTATGGCAATGAGTCCGGATATACCTGAGCTTGTGGAAACTTCAACAAACTTGGCAACGGTTAAAATGCAAAAGAATAAAATTGTTATTGGAACAAGTCAACGTAGTTCCATTGAAACGGCAAAGAAAAATATAACAAATATGGTAGTTGCTGTTTTTGAATTAGCCGGAGCAAAAGCCGTTATTGGTGATAGCTATCCCGGATGGCAACCGAATATGGATTCCAATTTATTAAAAATTTCCAAGGAAGTTTTCAAAAAATTATTTAAGAAAAATCCTAAAATTAAAGCAATACATGCCGGACTTGAAACCGGATTACTCGGCTCAAAATATCCCGGTCTTGATATGATTTCATTTGGACCGACAATTCAAGGTGCACATTCGCCGGATGAAAAATTGAATATAAAAGATGTAGAAAAATTCTATAATCTTTTAAAAGGAATATTGAAAGAGTTAGCATAAATTATTTTAAAATGTAGCGGTTGTAATTTTACTTCCGCTACATTTTCTTTCTGGTAAGCATCATTTCAATAAAAATTACCTTACAATTAATCGACCGGAACTTTTTATAGTGGACTCAACATAAATAATTGTTGTGTAAATTTATTTTTTCCTAACAATAAACCAATCATAAATTCCGGTAAGTGTAACAATAAAAAAGAATAGTGAGCCAAATGGTACTAACAAAATATAAAGTGGTCCTATTAAACCTTTAAAAAATCTTCCGTTATGAATTTCGAACATATAGT